>JAYSTZ010000211.1:0-4169 GCA_043719365.1 Verrucomicrobiaceae bacterium
CTGCCCGCCACCGCCGCGAAATGGAAATACAAAGCCATCTGGCGCAAAGACGACACCCGAATCGGCCTCTGGAGCGACGAAGTCTCCATCACCGTCGGCGCGTAACCCTTTCGAGTAAACAAAAACAAAACAGAACCCATGAAAAATCCACTACGGAAAATCCACCAAACCGTCCTCACCGGACTCATCACAGCCGCCGCAATCGCCACTTCCATCCCTGCGATGGCAGTGGACGTTCCCATCGCGGACGATGCTCATGTATATCAGCTTAGTCCCGCCAACAACTTCGGCGTCACAGGCACGCTCCAAGTCTTAGGCTCCGCCACCCAGGCACGATGGTCCTATATGAAGTTTAATGTCGCCTCGTTCGTCCCGGCCGGGACGACGCCTGACGACATCGCGAAAGTCACTCTGCGCCTCTTCCCGTCGACCATTACGGCGGCAGGGCAAATCGGCATCCATAACGTAACTGGCGCATGGGTCGAAGGCAAAAAGAACAACACCGCAGGTGCGGCTGGAGACTTGACGTGGGCCAGTAAGCCCGGTGAAGAGGCCATCGCGGATGCCACCTTCACCCTCGCGACTACGGACGCTGACGAGTTCATCGCCTTCGACATAACAGACCTCGTGAAAGAATGGCTCGCTACTCCGCCCGTCACGGCCAACTACGGCATTGTGCTTAAGCCGACCACGGGTTCCACCGTAAATGTGAGCTTCGACGCAAAAGAAAGCACCGCGAATTCGCATCAGCCGACGCTGGATATTACATTTAGTAAGAAGATCGACCTTTCAAGCTACAACCAGCCGGGGAGTTTTACGGCGTTGAGTGCGACCACCGTCAGCGCGACGAACGTTATTGCGACGAACGTTAGCGGCGATGGTGCCGGGCTCACGAATCTCGCCGCAGGGAATATTACCGGGCTGATTGGAAGCTCTCAACTAAACCCGAGTTTGACTCTTAACGGAGTCACATCTTTTACAGACGCCATCGTTTTGGGGAACCATTTCGCAGTGAGAGCGCTTCCTAATAATACTGGATATGCAAATTTATTTATTGGCGATCAGGCGGGGACGAGAAACCTCGGTAATTCGTATAATACAGCAATCGGGTACGGCGCACTCTTTGGGAACTTTTACGGCTATGAGAATACGGCTGTGGGAGCATATGCGCTCTACTCGGCTCTTTATGTAGGGGGACCGGCAACCGGGGGCGGACACGGAAATACCGCAGTCGGAGCTCACGCACTCCAAACCAATAGCGGGGAGGAGAACACTGCGGTCGGAAAAAATGCGCTGTTTTCAAATAGAACTGGGTACCAAAACACAGCTACCGGCTTTGCTGCGCTTTGGGGAAACACCACGGGAGGGAACAACACGGCGTTCGGGGCGCTCGCTCTTTCTTCAAATTCGTCCGGACATCGTAACAATGCGTTCGGACATTTCGCGCTATATAATTCGGGTGGAGGTATCGATAACTGCGCCTTCGGAGAGAGTGCCCTTTTCTCAAGTTCTTCATCATTCAGCACCGCAATGGGCAACTTTACGTTATATTCCAATACGACAGGTGAAGCTAATGATGCTTTCGGCGGATACGCGCTTTACGCTAATACTATAGGGCACGGAAATGTTGCATTAGGCTGGTATTCGCTCAATTCGAATACGGTAGGATACCGAAATTGCGCTCACGGGCAGGCCGCCCTTCGAAATAATACCACGGGAAGCTACAACCTTGGATTAGGCTACGAAGCCGGCTCAAATCTTACCACAGGAAGTAACAATATTTCCATCGTCAATCCGGGTGTCGCGGGGGAGTCAAACGCAATCCGAATCGGCACCCAAGGAACCCACACCCTTACTGCAATCGCCGGGATCAGCGGAGCGACATCCTCTGGTGGTGTGGCGGTGTATATCAATTCCAACGGAGTGCTGGGAACGCTTACCTCATCTGCCCGATTCAAACAGAACATCGCTGACATGGAGGCTGAAAGCTCCGGGCTGCTCAAGTTGCGGCCCGTGACGTTTGAATATAAACCCGAATACGACAGTAAGGGCATCCCGCAATTCGGCCTTATCGCAGAGGAAGTGGATAAAATCGATTCCCGTCTAGTCGTCCGGGACGATAAAGGCGAAATTTACACCGTTCGCTACGAACAGGTGAACGCGATGTTGCTCAATGAGTTCCTCAAAGATCACCGCCGCCTGAGCGCACTCAGCGAAGAAAACGCCGCACTGAAAAAGCAATTCGCGACATTTGGTGAGGAAGTGGCAGCGATGAAAGCCCGCGACGAAGCGCGCGAAGTTCGCCTCGCCAAGCTGGAAGCCACCAGCCCCGCCGCGCCAGTGACCACAAGCACCGCAGCAATCGAGGCAAAGTAATCCGAACCGATTCAGCAAATACGCAAAGGGCGGCGAATTCACACTCGCCGCCCTTTGTCGTGCTGAAAATGGTTGTCGGTCTGGCAAGAATGGCATTGAGACACTACGGTTGCGCGGGGAAGCGCCGGATGGAGTTGCTGCACGCTGGATTCCAGATGATGACTTCGCCGTCTGTGCTGCCGCTCGCGAGCCACTCGCCGTTGCGGGATGCCGCGATCGCTTGCACAGGAGCGTTGTGTCCGGTGAACGTAAAGTAGGGCGAAGAATCGCCCGGCTGATAAAGACGCACCATTCCATCCGCACAGCCCGCAAAGATGCCCAAGGGCGAGCTGGCGAGCTTTTCCACGTCTCCGGGGAAGCCGGAAAACTCCCCGCGTTTGTCCGCCTTTTCCGGGTGCCAGATATGGCCCGCCCCGCCGCGCGCCGTGGAGAAAATGCGGGTGCCGTCGGCGATAAAAACGGCGCTGAGCAGAGCGGAGTTGTGGCTGCGGTAGGTCGTCTGGACCTCGCCGGTCGCCGGGTCCAGCAGCCGTGCAGTGCGGTCGCGACTGGTGCTCACGAGGAGCGTGCCCATGGGATTAAAGGCCACGCTTTGCACCCAGTCGGCGTGGAGCCGGAGCACGCGCGTCGGCGTGCCGGATGGTAGATCGAAAAGGCGCACGGTGCGGTCGCCACAGCCTGCGGCCAGTTGTGTCCCGTCCTGAGAAATCGCGACGCTCAGCGCTTGCTCCGGTAGGTCGCACAAAATGCGCACGGTGTATCCATTCGCTGCGTCCAAAAGCGCCACCGCACCCCAGCGCGCTGGAGTGCCGCCAGCGAGCGCGAGCAGATTGTTCTTCGGGCTCCACGCGAGCGAAGTGATGCGTTCCGGCAGTCCGCCAATCCGTCGCGGCGGTCCGCTGCCCTCGGTGGGGAAAATGAGCACTTCATGGTATCCGCTCACCGCGAGAAATGAGCCGTCCGGATTGAATGCGAGCGCCGTCACCGGGATGGCCCGTGGATAGCGCTCTGGAGAAGGACGCAGAAACCGCCCGCGCGACAGCTCGGCAAGCGATTGTGCGGGGCGATCGCCGTCGAACTTCGCGCCTTCTGCGATCCAGCGTGCCATCAGCGCGATTTCTTCCGGCGGCAGCGCGTCGGCTTTTTGCGGCATCCGATCATCGGCATCCGGCGCTATGAGCAACCGGTGCAGCGAGGAGTTTGCAGGGTCGCCGGGCGCAAACGGCGGTTCGCCAGAATCGCCCGGCTTTGCGAGCGCCTCAAACGTGTCCAGCCGGTAGCCGCCCTTGGTCTTTTCCTCGCCGTGACATGCTACGCAGCGTTGCTGAAGAATCGGCGCAACATCGCGACGAAAGCTCACCGGCTCCGCAGCGGATGCGGAAACGGACGCGATGATGAATGCTGCGATGGCGCGAGAAAACACCGTGCCGCAAAAGTCGTGGTTAGACGAGCTTCAGCTCTTGATTGGTGTGCGTATCGTGGATCGTGAACTTTTCGTGGTGATACGCAGGATCGGGCCGGAAGCTGAGGCGACCGGCGTATTTGCGTTCGATTTCTACGAGGAGTTCCTCGTCGTCCTTGCGCAGACGCTCCAGCACGTTCGGGTGCAGTTGCACACGGACTTCGTGGACGTCGTTGTAGAACTTCAAGACGCGATGGAGTTCGCGTTGGATTTCGACGCTCATGCTCATGGAGCTCTTCACTTTTCCGCGGCCCATGCAGTAAGGGCACGGTGTAAAGACGCTTCCGCTAATGCTCTCGTGGGCACGCTGGCGGGTCATTTCCATGAGGCC
>JAYSTZ010000212.1:0-10312 GCA_043719365.1 Verrucomicrobiaceae bacterium
TCGTCCTTCGCCTTGTCGAGGCCGTAAGCGAGCGATGCCGCCGTGGGCTCGTTAATAATACGGAGCACTTCGAGGCCCGCGATTTTACCCGCGTCCTTCGTAGCCTGACGCTGCGAATCGTTGAAATAAGCGGGCACCGTGACGATGGCCTGCGTGATGGTTTCGCCGAGCTTTGCTTCCGCGTCGGACTTCATCTTCGCGAGAATCATCGCGCTGATTTCCGGCGGGGAGAAAGTCTTCGTCTCACCCGCGACCTGCACCTGGATGTGCGCGTCGCCATTCGCGGCCTTCACCACTTTATAAGGAACGCGCTTCAGCTCGTCCTGCACTTCGTCGAACTTGCGTCCCATGAAGCGCTTCACCGAGAAAATCGTGTTCGTCGGGTTCGTCACCGCCTGGCGTTTCGCCGCCTGACCGACGAGACGTTCGCCCGTTTTGCTGAATGCGACAACGCTGGGCGTCGTGCGTGCGCCTTCCGAGTTTTCAAGAACGAGTGGTTCCTGACCATCCATGACGGACATACAGGAGTTGGTTGTGCCGAGGTCGATGCCGAGAATGTTAGCCATAAAGTTGTTTTTTGAGGTGTTGAAAGTAACGACTAGCTCTCTTTGCAATCCCTGAGCCACGCATCGACAAATACGCAAACCGCTAGGGAACAGAGGCTTGACTGTTAATCGGGCCGTCAGCGCATGCGTCAATTCCCCCGAAATGGCTCAATGTGCGCCAATCAGGTGTGTCACTGTGGCGCATATTGGGCGTTTTCTTTCCTAAGTCGTGGCATGGCGCTCGCTTATTCAAAATGTATGGAACCAGAGAAGCCTCTCGGCGACACACGCTCGAAGGACAATCGCGAAATGCTCGCTCTCCGTTCTGCTCTCACGCAGGCGGCGGAGGTTGTCCGGCGTATTGAGGCTCTTCTGGCGGCAGCGCGTAACGAGGTTCTGGCGGAAAAGCACAAGGCTACCCAGCAGCTTTCGGAAGTTCTCAAGGAACGCAACCGTGCGCTGAAATATCAGGCGGAGGCAGTGAAGGAAAAAGAGCGCGCTTCGAAATTTGAACGCGAATGGGTCAAAAGCCAGCAAGCTCAGGGAACCGCCGAACCCAGACTCGCCGCAGACGAAACCGAGGAATCCGCGCCGACCGAAATCGGCCTTGTGGGAGCACTGAAGCTGGAAAAGCTGGAGCAGGAAAACAAGCGTCTGCGAGCGGCAGTGATCGAGCTTTACAACGAGTGCGACCAACTCCGTGCCGCAGCAAAAGAACCGCCACGCCCGGTCACCGCGACGCCCGTCATTGCCCAGGCTCTCGACAAGGTTCCGCAGGAAATCGAAGCCCCGCAGGAGGACCGGGAAATCGAAATCGAATACGAAGTCTCGGAACCCGCAGCGCGCGCCGAGTGACGCCAGGAGGCTCGGGATTCCGACGGGTCAAAGCCCCGAAACGTCGGTCTTAGGCGCCTGCTCCTCAATCCACTGGCGCGCCCGTTCCTTTTCCAACTCCTGATACTCGCGCGCGCCGAGTTGCGAAAGGTCGTGGTCTGCATAGGTTATCTGCACAATGGGTTTTCCGGACGCTTGATCAAACGTCCCGATCACGGAGACGAGCTCGGTCAAAATCGAGCGGTTTCCTTGTTTGAAAGTCACATCGGTCGGGAACGGAGAATCGACCGGACCGCGCCGGACCTTGATGGTGGTGATGGTCTTCGGCGGCGGTGTTGGCGCGGCGGTCTTTCCATTGCCGATGATTGGTTGTTTTGGGGTTGGGGCCGACTGCTCGATGTCTTCTGGTTTCGGGAGGTACTTCTCTTTGAGGAGAGCAACGACGAGCATCGCTTCGCGTTGGGCCTCTTCCATCGTGTCGAACGCCTTGCTCGTCGCAACGATGGACACGATCCGTCCGGTCTTCGGCGTCGTGCTCACGCGGCACGTCTGCATCGACCGGAACGGCTTGGGCGATTTGACGAAGTAGAAAATCGTGTCGCCTGCCCCGCCCGCCGCCTTCACCGACGCATCGGGCACAAACACGTCTCCCAGACGAAAGCCCATCGCCGATTCGATCTTTTCCTCCGCCGCGCCATGGGCCGGCCCGGCGAGCAAATGACACGCGATGATCAAACTCCAAAACAAACGCAACAACATGAACCGGACAGTGGCGGAGAATGCGGGATTTGCAATGCGGAGATTGGCCTGTAGCCTCCCCGCGATGCAAAGCGCCGCGCAAAGCCGAGCCATCCTGCTCTTCGTCAAATATCCCGAGCCCGGCCGTGTGAAGACGCGGATCGCAGCGAGCGTCGGCCCCGAGAAAGCCGCCGGCATCTATAAAGAGCTTGTCGCCCGCGTATGGTCGCAGTTGCCCGCCAATTCCGAGATTGTCGTCTGCTACGATCCACCAGGCCGCGGGGACGAAGTCCGAGCGTGGCTGCCGGGTGCCGCCCGCTACGAGTCACAGGTTGCGGGCGATCTCGGTGCCCGGTTGCGCGCTGCGGTGGAAGGTGCCTTCGCGCACGGAGCAACGCAAGTCGCGGTGATTGGGAGCGATTGCGTGGAACTCACCTCGGAAGTTTTCGCTGAGACTTGGGAGGCATTGAAACTCTCCGAAGTCGTCCTCGGCCCGACGACGGATGGCGGCTATTACCTCGTCGCCCTGCGAAGTCCCAAGACCGCGATTTTTGAAAACATCCGCTGGAGCACCGAGCACACGCTCGCGGACACCATGGCCCGGGCGGGTTCCGCGTCAGTGCATCTTCTGCAAAAACTGAACGACGTGGATACTTACGAAGACTGGCTGGCGTCGCCCTGTTCTTCGCATTGACGGCTACCCTTCGTCCGCGAGGCGCGCTGTCGTTCCACTGCGAAATTCCCCCTTCGCATTATCCAGCACGAATTTCACCCGCACCGTCCCGCTCGCCGCATCCGTCACGGGCGAGATAAATTCCACCACGCCCTCCGCTCGCTGGCCTTTCTCAGGCAGCGCAATCCTCACCTTATCGCCGACTCTCAGCCCCTCCGCACGGGCCGGCGTGAGGAAGAGATTCACGAGCAAACGATCGATCTGCACCACCGTCAGCACATGCGGCGACGACAGCGAAACCGCCTCGCTCGGATCGCGTTTGATCTCCGAAACGATCCCATCCACCGGACTGCGCATGATGCGATTTTCGATCACCGCCTGAATCTTCCGCACCTCCGCCTGCCGCACCTTCAAATCCGTCCGTGCGCGATCCAGCTCATCCTGCGAAACACGCTGGCTGCGGACGATGTCTTCGAGCTTTTTCACCTTCGATTTTTGCAAATCGACATTCGTCGTCGCGATGTCCAGCTCCGCCTCATGTTGCGCGGTGTCGAGCTTCGCAAGAACCTGGTTTTTCTTCACCCGCGCCCCTTCCTCCACCAGCATCTCCGCAATCACACCAGGCTCCGCACACGACACGGTGATCGTCTTATACGGCTCCGTGTAGCCCGGCACATCCGCACGCACCACGGCGGGCAAAAAGAGAGCGGCGAGAGCGAGTGCAAAGAGTTTCATCGGGAAGTAAGTATCACAGCGCGTGCTTCAGTTCATCCAGCCATTTGTCATATTCCGCGAGGGCGCGGCGGGCTTCGCGGTCGGCGGCTTCGAGGGTGCGCTGGGCTTTGAGAAAATGGGCGGCCGTTTTGGCGGGGAGTTCGCCGTCGTGGTGCGGTTGTTTCGCGAGACGCTCTGAAATCTTGCTGCCATACCGGACAAGGAGATCGTCTTCCAGCGAGAGGAAAAACTGCGCGCTGCCGGGCTGGCCCTGACGCGCTGCGCGTCCGACGAGCTGGCGGTCGATACGGGCACTTTCATGGCGCTCCAGTCCGATGACGTGCAGCCCGCCTGCCTTCTCGCTTTCCGCTGGAAGCGGGATGTGCGCGCCGCGGCCGGCCATGTTTGTGGCGATGGTGACGACGCCGGGCTCGCCGGCTTGATGCACGATTTCCGCTTCGTCGGCGTCTTGTTTTGCGTTCAGCAGGCGGAATGGGAAACTCAGCGCTACGAGGAGATCTGCGAGTTCTTCGCTGTTCGCCACCGTCCGCGTGCCGACCAGAACAGGCTGCCCGCGCGAGTGGCGAATGGCGATGTCTTCCACGACTGCGCCGAGCTTTGCATCGCGGCTGATGAACACGCGATCCGGGAGCAGAACGCGGCGATTGGGCTTGTTCAGCGGGATCACGCCCACTTCGAGGCCGTAGCTGCCGCGCATCTCGGACGCAGCCTCGGCGGCGGTGCCCGTCATCCCGCAGACCTTCCCATAGAGTCGGAAATACGCCGGGCGCGTGATGGTCGCCTCGCTCCCGTTTTCCTCCTGAATCTCCACGCCAGCCGCAGCCTCGACGGCCTGGTGCAGCCCGTCACGCCACGTCCGCTCAGGACACGGGCGCCCCGTGAATTCATCGACGATGACCACTTTTCCATCGACCACGATGTAGTGAACATCGCGGCGTAATTGCTTGCGCGCATGCAGTGCGTTTTCGACGTATTGCGTCCACACACGGCGGATCTGCGCGAGAACGTCGTCCGTGAGTGCGGCGCTTGCAGCACCGTGGCCTTCCGGCGTTAGCGCGAGCCTCGCTCCAGGCGTTTTGGCGGAAAAATGGACGCCCGCCTCCAACTCGCACGCGAGCCGATCTGCGAGCCGGTACGCGCTCGGATGCTCGCAAGGTCGCGGCGCGCCCATGCTGATGATGAGCGGGCTGCGCGCTTCGTCGATGAGAATGCTGTCCGCTTCATCCACGACCGCAAAAGCGTGTCCGCGCTGCACGATGTCCGCGCTGGCGCGTGCGGTGCCGAGCAGGATCTCGTGAAACATCGCAGCCTTCCCGCCGCCCGCCGCCTGAATAGCAAGCTGGTCGCGCAAGTAGTCAAAACCGAACTCCGTGCCCACGCCATACGTCACGTCTGCGCGATAAGCGGCGCGTTTTTCCGCCGGAGGCACGCGCTCCTTGAGCAGCGCAATCGATATCCCCAGCATCTCAAAAGCCGACCGCGCAAACTCACAGTCGCGCTCGGCGAGGTAGGGATTCACCGTTGCGACATGTGCGCCCTTTCCGTGCAGCGCAAAAACAAATGCGGGCAGCAAAGCGACGAGCGTCTTGCCTTCGCCCGTCGCCATTTCTGCAAGCATCCCGTCGGCCAGCGCAAGCCCCGCCATGAGCTGGCAGTCGTAGGGTACCATCGAGTGCGCGCGCCGGACGCTCTCGCAAATCAGCGCGACCGCACGCGCTTCAAAATCTCGTGCGCGGTCACGCGTTCGTGATTCTTTGCGCAGCGTATCCGTCGCTTCGCGGAGACGCGGTTCATCGTGATGCGCGAGCGCTTTGAGCTGTGTGCGAATCGCCTCCACCGCGCCGGAATATCGGCGCTGCGTTGCGTCAGCATTCGTGCGGGAAAAGAGCATTCAAAAAGTAGCTCGCGAGTCTCTTCGCGGCTGGAAAACAACTACGCAGCGGCAATTCATTGTTTCGTGCCGCTTCGCGGGAAATACAAAGCCGCGAAGGGACTCGCGGGCTACTTTTCGCGCACGCGTCATTTCTTCTCTCGCGCTGCTTTCTTCGTTGGCACCACACGTTCGATCAGCACGACGGGATTCCATTTCTCCGGCTTCTTTTGCTTCGTCGCCCACTTCATGCCGCTCTTCATCCAGTCGGAGCGCCACACGTCATAGGTGTAGCATTCATCATCATCGCTCACGCCGAATTGAAATCCGCACGCCGGGCAAATCTCCATGGATGCGCCGCCGGACTCGCTGCGCGGAGCTTCTTTGAGATGGTCAAAACCACAGACGGGACATTGATGCTTCATAAGATTTTGCGAGGTTACCTGACCCAGGGCGGAGTGGTGATGGGCTCGCCGGGCTGGCGCTCCCAGTAGCTGGCGTCGCGCGGGCGGAAGTAAGTCTTCGTCGTGCCATCGCGGTTATATGCGCCAAATGCGAGCGTCCGCAGATTCATCACGCGCACCGTGGCTCCATCGAGTTTCATCGGCAGTTTCTGCGCAACCGCCTGCTCGCGAAAAATCCAAGCCTTCGCCGCATAATCATCCGGCGATGTCGCTCGAAAATCCGCGCCATGCCGGTCGAAATGATCCTGCAACGAAGCCACTGAGCCCCACGTGACGCGGGTCGGTGGAGCCGTCGTCGCGACCGGTGCCGGAGCGGGAGTTGCCGGACGGGGCACCGCGAATCCGCCGCCTTTTCCGCCCCCGCCAGCCGCAGGACGCTGCGAAGAAGACGCCGCGCCTTTCGTCGTGAAAGTCCCTTTTCCAATCGGATCGCGCGCAGTGCCGACCGAGTAATAATACCGCGTCCCCGGCTTTAAACCCGGAAGCGTGACGCGATGCTCCGCCGCCACGCCGTCTTTGATTGTCTGGTCGAGCGCTGCCTCATTTTCGCCCCACTTTATTTTTCCGCCCGACGGTCCATCCGTCTTCCAATGAACCGTGGCAGACGTTGAATCGAGTTCGACGTTCGGATCACCGAGCAAGGAAATCGCCCGCGCCGAAAACGGAAAAACGAGGTATAAAAGGACGAGGAGAAGGTGACGCATGTTCGACAATGTATGCGGCGTCTCGCGGCATGTGTCCAGCACCGGCTTGCGGCTGATTCGGAGCCGCAGCGAACTGAAGTGCGATTACTTCGCTGCGGCAGGCTTTGGCTCGGCCGGTTTTTCGGCGGGCTTTGCGGCTGGCGCGGTGTCGGGCTTTGCGGCTGGCGCGGTGTCGGGCTTGTCGGACTGGTCGGGCTTTAGGAAAATGCGGCCTTCCTTATAGTTGATCACTCCATCGAGTTGACGGAGGAAGTCCGCGCCGAAGATTGCGTCGTGGCTGCTCTTTCCGCCGTAGGACGGGCGATCCTTTTCCAGATCGGCCGCCATGAGCACACGGTTTTCGATGACTGCGTCGCCCATTTTCATCAGAGCGACTTTCGCGTCGGCAGCCGGAGCCGAGCCACCGATTCCGACGATGGTTCGGTTCATCGGCCCGATTTCGATTCCTGCGCTCTTGGCAAACGGAATGTGGAATACGCCGCCGTGCGCGCCCGTATCGATGAGGAACGTCGCCTTCATCGTGTTGACCATTCCATCGACGAGGATGTGGTTCCCATCGAGGCGGTATTCAAAGGATTGGTAACCCCGAAGCTCGAGCAATTCCTTGGTCGTGAGCGTGCGCCATTCCGGATTCTTCGCGAGCTGATCACGGAGTTTGTCCCATTTCTCCACGATGTCCTTGTCGGCATCCGCTAGGCGCTCCAGCGGAAGGGGAGTGACCTGGCCGTTTTGCAGCCGGAAAAACGCCTGCTTTTCGTTCTTGTCGTGCAGCGCGGCGACGAACTGCTTGTTGTCTGAGGTCGTCCAGCGCTTGAATTCCGACATCGCCTGCGGAGCAAGCGGGGAAGGCTGTTTTGGCACGGCGGACTTGATGTTCTCAGGCTTCAAAAACATGCGTCCTTCGCGGTAGCTGATGACGGCATCGAGTTCGCGGAGATAGTCGGCACCAAAGATCGCGTCGAACTCCTGGCCCCCGCCCACGCGGCTCATATCCGTTGCGAGCACGCGGCGGTTTTCGATCACCGCGTCACCTAGTTTCAACTGTGTGAACTTGCTCACCGCCGCCATCGCTTTTCCGCCCACACCGAAGATTTCCTGATCCATCGGCCCGATTTCCAGGCCCGCGTTTTTTGCGGCTTCGAGGTGCACCAGCGATGTTTGCGCGCCGGTATCCACCATCAGTTTGAGCTTTTTGCCGTTCATCTCACCTTCTACGAAAATGTGGTTTCCGGAGATCTCAAACTCGAAGGATTGGTAGCCGCGAAGTTCCAGCATCTCTTTCACCGTCAGCTTTGCAAACGCTGCATTGTTGAGCAGTTCGTCTTTGAATTTCGTCCACTTCCGGACAAACGACTGGTCCGGCAAACTCAGGTCGCGGATGAGCAGGTTTGCGACTTGACCGTTCTGCATGCGGACCGAACAGCCGGCATCCGTTTTCGCGGTTACTGCGGCATAAAACGTCCTGCCGTCGCGCGTCTGAAATCGCCGGAAGGCTGCGGCTTGCTGGGCCTCTGCGGTCGTCAAGGTGAACGCACTGACTACGAGTGCGGCTAGAATAGCTGGTTGGAATTTCATGGCGAAGGCACGTGCTTAGAGCCGTGAGGGAGCCCGTGCAAGCTTTGGAAAATAGTGGACACCCGGCACTTCAAGACCTTTAAACTCCGCTCCTATGAAGAGGACTCCTGGACTTATTCTCGCACTAGTCTCCATTTTCGCCACTGCGCACGCATTGGAACCTCGCACATGGGTAATCATGGACGGGCGGACCATCGAAGGAACGCTTGTGAAAACACAAGGCAACGCCGTTGTCATCCTCGATGCGACTTCACGCCAGCTCCAGCTCGACAAATCGTGGTTGTCCATCGGTGACAACGATTACGTGAAAGAGTTTTCTCCCGAGGCGAAGACCGGTTTTGCGGCCACGCAAGCCGTCGCGCTTCCCGCACCCGCCAAGCTCGCCAAGGTGGACACGAAGACCTTTGTTAAAAAGGGGACGCTAATGCTCCCGACTGAGACCTTCGAGGTCCTTGAGACGCCTCATTTCAAGGTGATGTCTATCAAAGAGCCTGGAATCGCGCAGGATGTCGCCGAGCTCGCCGAGCGTATGTGGGTGGACGCGGCGTTTTTCCACAGCACGTTCATGCAAAAATTTCGCATGGAGAAAATGGGCATTTTCCTCGCAGGCGATGACACAACCTACGAAGCCATCGGCTCATGGTACGCCGGCCTCCTCGAGAAATCCGGACACCCGGAGGATGCGAATCGCGTTCGTGGCACCTGGCCGAAGGCGTCTGCGGGAAACATGACGCTTCCCGTCGAAACTGCGCGCGACAACGGGCTCATGCAGCATGTCCGCGTATTCCGCAGCTACCGGAAAAGCACGGACGGGAAACGCACGGAGGCCATCAAAGGCGTCTGGGTGCCGTTTCATGTTCATTGCCTCGCAGGGGATATGATCAACATTCAGGCGGGTGGAGTCACCGGTTTTGGATCGAAAGGCTGGTTCGCGCTCACCACCGGGCACAGCTACGGGAAGGAAATCGGGCTCACGGGCAAGACCGAAACCAATCTCGTCAGCGCGCAAAGCGCCTCCGGCAAGGACACGAACACCGCCAGCGGATTCAAGGACAGCCGCAACTGGGCCAGCGAGTTGAAGAAGCTGATTCGCAAAGGCGACTACAAGCCGACGCTCGATCTCATCTACGCCATGGAGCCCAACTCGGCGGACGAAAAAGGCATCGCTCTGACCTACGGATTTTCCCGTTACCTCGAGAGCAGCCTGCCGCGCCTGTCAAATTTCAACAAACTCATCCAGCGCGTGAGCACGTCGAACCAAATGCCGGACCCCGACAGCCTCGCGAAGATCTACGGGTTTGAAAACGCCGCGGGACTTGAGGCCGACATGTTGAAATATCTCACAGGCACGGAATTTCGGTAGGAGCCTGTTGAAAACGCATCCTCTCTTACCTCTTACTCATGCTCATGCTCAGATGCCCGCGTCTGAAAACAGAGCAAGAGCAAGAGCAAGAGCAAGAGCAAGAGTAGGAGGTAAAAACGACGTTCTCCGGTTTTTCAACAGCCTGTCAGGCGATCGCCAGCCTTCGTTTGGCGTCGATTAACCTTTCGCCGCTTCCTTCACCCACGCGTCCTTGAGCGTGATGGTCCGGTTGAAGACCAGTGCGCCGGGCGTGCTCTCGGTATCGAGGCAGAAATAGGCGAGACGCTCGAACTGGTAGCGCTCCTCCATGGTCGCAGAAGCGAGCGACGGCTCCAGTTTGGCACGCACGATTTCGAGCGAGTGCGGGTTCATCACCGTCTTGAAATCGCGTCCGTCGGCTTCCGGGTCGGCCTCGGTAAAGAGGCGATCGTAGAGGCGCACTTCGGCTTCCACGCACTTCGTCGCGCTGACCCAGTGGATCGTTCCCTTCACTTTGCGGCCGGCGGTCGGCCCACCCGTTCGGCTGTCCCAATCGGCCGTGCAGTGCAGCTCCACCACATTGCCAGCGTCGTCTTTCACGATCGATTCGCACTTGATAATGAACGCGTATTTCAGCCGCACCTCGCCGCCCGGCTTGAGTCGGAAGTATTTCGGTGCGGGGACTTCCATGAAGTCGTCCTGCTCGATCCAAAGCTCGCGCGTGACCTCGATCTCTCGCGTTCCGGCAGCCTCGTCGGACGGCAGATTTCCCGCAACGCACGGCGACACGCCGCCTTCGGGGAAATTCGTGATCACGACTTTCAGCGGGCGC
>JAYSTZ010000213.1:0-4167 GCA_043719365.1 Verrucomicrobiaceae bacterium
ATGCGTGAAATCGCCGCGAAAAGGGCCAGGCCTTTTCAAAAAAAATTCTCAATCCGCCTGCATCGCGTCGAGCAGCCACGCGCGGGCGTAGGTCCAATGTCGCTTAACGGTGCGTTCGCTGATTCCCAAGGCGTCGGCGGTTTCCTCGATGCTCAGTCCGGCGAAGTACCGCAGCTTCACGATCTCGGCCTTCTCCGCATCGTGTGCGGCGAGGCGGTCGAGCGCTTCGTTGATGGCCAGCACATCTACATTCGGTGAAGGTGCGGCGATTTCGATTTCATCCGCATCGACCCGCTCCGGATTGCTTCCGCGCCGCGCTGCCTGTTTCCGCCGTGCCGCCTCCACGAGGATGCGCCGCATCGCCTCGGCAGCCGCCCCGAAAAAGTGCGCCCGGTTTTCAAAGCTCTGCCCGCTGAACCGCAACCACGCTTCATGCACGAGCGCGGTGGCTTGCAGCGTGTGCCCAGGCTGTTCGCGCGCCATTTTCGCGCGGGCGAGCTGGCGCAACTCGGTATAGACCACGGGGAGTAACTCCTCCATCGCGCGCGACTCGCCATTTCGGATCGCGTCGAGAATCCGCGTCACGTCACTCATTGCGAAATCTGTTCCCCGGCTTCATGTAACAAAATTTCCGCCACGAGAACGTTATGCCAGTCTTCCCAAAAAACGTTGGAGGCACTTAGCTCGCCCATCTTCTCGCGAGCTACCTCACGCGCAGAGGACAGCGCGGCGGCAGCGCGGTCCTTTTCACCCAAGCGGAAATGCGAAAGCGAACTGATGGCTTGTGCAGCCACGATAAATGGGGGGCTGATTTTATTCATCTTCAGTGCTTCCTCCTCCCGACTGATCGCGTCCTTAAAACGGCCGCGACGATAGTCGGCCAGTTCTTTGGCGAGCACAGCCCAGATGTTGTCCGGCTTTTGTTCTACCGAAAAATCCGCGAGGTCTCCGGCAATGGCGATGTCGGGCGCGTTGCCCGGCAGGAGCAGGCATGTTTTGGCGACCACCTCCGCGAGCTGAGGATCGCGCGTGGCGCGAAAACGCTCCAGCAGTTCCCGCCGATCGCGCTCGTAGCCGGCGAGGTCACCGCCGCTCACCCGCAATACTTCCAGCCGCAGCCGGGCAAGGCCATCATCGGGCTTCACGGCAACGGCCTTTGCCATCTCTGCCGCCGCCTCCGTGAACCGGCGATTGTGCGTGTAGAATTGCGCGCCAAAGGAGAACAAGCCGAAGTATTCGAGATGGCTCGCCGCCTCGATCGGGACCAGTTCGCGGTAAAAACGATCAACTTCATCCTGCTTTCCCTGCCGCGCGAGAGCCACTGCGAGGTTGCCCAGCGTCACGCTGACGATTCCACGTGCGTTACTTCGAAATTTATTCTGCATGTCTAGCGCCTGCTTGAGGATCGCCTCAGCTTCGGCGTCGTTCTTTTGCTCCATTAAGACTACGCCTAGATCCTGCAGCGTGCCGGCGATACTGGGATGGTTTTCACCGTAGAGCCGGCGCTTAGTCGCAAGCACCTCGCGGTAAATATCCGCAGCCTCTGCGAATTTGCCTTGGGACGTTAAAATGCTGGCCAGGCGTGATCGCGTATCGAGAGTTGCCATATCGTCAGCCCCTGAGCACTTCGCAAAGATTTGCAGAGCCTCGCGAATCAACCGTTCGGCTTCGTCTAGCTTCCGGCGATTGCCGATAATTTCCGCGACCTGCGCCAAAGACGCTGCCGGCACCACACTCTCGGGAGCGGCCAGTCGTTTCCGCATTCCAAGAGCCTCGCGGGCGAGTTTCTCGGCATCGTCCCACTGGTGCTGTTCGAACCTCACCGAAGCCAGCGCGCTTAAGGTGGAGGCAACATCGAGATGTTCTGCTCCCAAAACCCTCCGCTGGATCGCCAGCGCACCCCGCATCTGTGTCTCTGCTTCATCCCATTTGCCGCGTTCCAAGAGCGTGCGGCCAAGGTTACCCATCGCCGTCGCAACCTCGCCGTGCCCGTCATCGAATATCTGGCGCGTGAGGGCGAGAGCCTCGTGCATCATCATCTCGGCGTGGCCATAGTCGGCCAATTGCAAATAAACCTCGCCGAGGGTCGTGCGCATTTCGGCTTCGACCTCTGGTTGTGCGCGCAATTTGGTGCCCACGCGCTCCGCTGCCTTATCCAGAATCTCGCGCAGCAGCACAGTGTCGCGTCCACGAGCGACAGACGGCCCGACGCTTTGCAGCATTTCTTTCAAAAAGCGCGCCGCCTCTGCGCTCTTCGCGGACGCGACCTCGGCTTTGTGCTCTTCCGCAATCGCGTGCTCACGCGCCAGCACTTCCCGGCGATAAAGCCAGAGCGACGCGATCAAACCTGCGCAAAGCGCGATCAAGACCGCCAACGCCGCGCCGACGAGTCCGCGATGCCGCCGGACTAGCTTTCCGACCAAGTATGCCGCCGTCGGCGGGCGGGCGGACACGATCTCGTTGGCAAGGTGCCGCTTTAAGTCTGCGGCAAGGCCGTTGGCCGTGTCGTAGCGGCGCTTCCGATCTTTTTCGAGGCACTTCATCACGATCCAATCGAGATCGCCACGCAAGGCACCAGGCAACTTCGCCGCCTCGGTATGACGGCGCTTCGCCGCGGTGGTGAGTTCGTTGCCATCAAGCGTCTTCACCCGCGCCGACGGACGCGGCGGATCGACCTCGCGGATGATGCGGCGGATTTCATCCATGCCCGCCCGCGCCATCGTCGCGGTGTCGATCGGCGTGCGCCCAGTGAGCAATTCGTAAAGCAGCACGCCGAGGCTGTAGATGTCGCTGCGCGTGTCGATGTCGAGCGAAGTCAGCTCGGCCTGCTCGGGCGACATGTAGAGTGGTGTGCCGACCATTTGCTCGAATTGCGTGAAGAATGTCCCGTCCGTCAGCCGCCCCTGCGTCGCCTTCGCCACGCCGAAGTCGATGACCTTCGGCACCGGCTCGCCGTCGTTGATCGTCACCAGAATGTTCGACGGCTTGAGATCGCGATGGATGATCCCTTTTTGATGCGCGTGCTGCACTGCCTGGCAGACATGAATGAAGAGCGCGAGCCGCTCCGACGTCGGCAGTTCCTGCTGGTCGCAGTAGTCCGTGATCTTCACCCCGCGCACGAGTTCCATCACGAAAAACGGCCGCCCGTACTGCGTCGCGCCCGCGTCGAAAACCTTGGCGATATTCGGATGCTCCATCATCGCCAGCGCCTGCCGCTCTTGCTCGAAGCGCGCGATGACCTCCTTTGTATCCATCCCCATCTTGAGGATTTTCAGCGCCACGCGCCGCCGCACTGGCTGGTCTTGCTCCGCCATCCAGACGGTGCCAAAACCGCCTTCACCGATCTGCTGAAGCAATTTGTAAGGCCCGATTCGCTCGCCCTCTTCTTCCGGTTTCAGTCGCGCCATCTGCTCCTCGACCTCGGGTGAAAACGGCGCGTCTCCGAGCAAGCCTTCCGGGTTCTCATGGGCTTCGAGCAGGCGGCGCACCCGCATTTCGAGCGCGAGATCATCCCCGCACTCGGTGCCTAGGTAGGCCCCGCGCGCCGTGGACTCCGAAAGTTCGAGAGCGGCGTGGAAGATCGCTTCGACGCGGTCGTCGTTGGGATTCATGGGCGACAGGGGAGGCATCGTGATGGCCCATGCGCATTCCCGCGAGCAAAAGGGCCAAGCATCTGGCGAATAATTCACCGATCCCCGACAGCGGCAAATCGCAGGGCAAAGGCGACGGCCTTGCCGGCATCAACAGCGGCGGCGCTCAGTCCTTTCCCTGCGCGGGAAAGAGCAGAGTATCGACGTAGCGCTGGTTCGTCTGGCGGAGACGGCCGACGAGGATGCGGCCGATGGCGATGAGGAATTTGAACGCGGCGGTGGGGTAGACGCCGGCGGCTGCGGAGATGGCGGCCTGGGTGATGCGGAGGAGGGTGCAGTCGTCCGCGGCGACGACATCCGCCGAGCGCACGCCGGCATCGACGAGGGCGAGCTCGCCAAAGAAATCGCCGGGCTTGAGCGAGGCGAGATTCACGTCGCGCCCGCCGCTGTGGTGGAGGACGCGGGCGCTGCCATCGACCAGGATGAACATGCAGTCGCCGTGGTCGTCCTGCTTGACGATGACCTCGCCTTTTTTCCCATCCACGATGTCGAGCAGCTCGATGAAGTCGCCCAGCTC
>JAYSTZ010000214.1:0-1814 GCA_043719365.1 Verrucomicrobiaceae bacterium
TACATGCCCGGCTTTTTGCGCACCGCTTCGAGCCCTTTGAGGGAGCTGAGATCGTCGGCGTCGTAGGTGGTTTTTTTGGAGGCGGTTTCGGATTTTGGAGCGTCGGGATCGGCCATATTTTTGATGGGGAAAATGTGAGGCGGAATCCTAGGGAGACGGGTAGCTGCCCACAAGGGGTTTTTTGGCGTGTTTTTCGGGGGTTTCCGCAAGGGCTTGGGCCACTCTGAATACGCGACCACAAGATATTGTTGGACACCGGCGGGCGGATCCGAATGAATCCGCGTCCGTGAAACGCACCCTCCGGCTCGCCGCGCTCCTCGCTTTTTGCGTCCTCGCTTTCGCCGTGCGCTGCCACAATCTGCGCGACGTTTTCATCGACGGTCGCATCTATTTTGTCGATGCCGATTGCTACTCGCGAATGACCCGTGCGCGGATGGTCGCCGAGCATCCGGGAATGATCGTCCGGCATCACGATTTCGAGAACTATCCGCAGGGGGTGAAATCGCACACCACCGCGCCGCTGGACTACCTCATCGTGGCCGGAAAAATGATCCTCGATGCCAGCTTCGCGGTTTTCGATCCCGGCAAAACGAGCGTGCTGCGCGGACAGACGCTGGATCTTTCCGGTGCGCTCATCTCGCCGCTGCTGGGCGCGCTGACTTGCGGCTGGCTGGCGGTGTGGGCGTGGTCGGTGGCGCGGCACTCTTCGCTCGTCCTGGGCCATGCTGCGCCGGTGGTGCCGCTCTTTTTTGCCATCTCACCGATCCTCGTGCATGGCACCGTCCTGGGCCGGCCCGATCATCAGTCGCTCATCATTTTCCTCCTCGCGATCATCATCGGCGCGGAAGTGCGGCTGATGCAGACGGTGCGCGAATGGGAAACGCATGCGCGCCCGCCGAATCGCCACATCGCGAAATGGGCGATGATCAGCGGCCTCGCGGGCGGTCTCTCGATGTGGGTTTCGCTGTATGAGCCGCTCGTTTTGTTCGGCGTGATTTTTCTCCTCATCGCTTTGTTCGATCGCGAGCAGTTTCGCTGGCGCGAACGCTGGCGGGGCTGGGGCGCGGCGGCGGCGGTGTATGCCGCGGCGCTGTTCATCGACGGATGGCGCTTCTCTTTGCCGGATGAAACGGTGCGCGCGTATTTCCAAAATTGGAGCCGGACCATCGGCGAACTCCGGCACCTCGATCTCGCCAGCCCGCTGCTCTGGCATTGGTGCGGCTGGCTGGCCGCGCTCGCGCCGGTCACACTCGGCCTCGCGGTGTGGATGAAAATGAAAGCCGCCCGCGCGGGCACGGGCGCACACCCGGCGTACCGGCCCGCGGCGTTTCTGCTCGGGCTGCTGCTCGGCACCTTCGCGCTGACGTGCTGGCAATTGCGCTGGGGCTATTTTTTCGCGCTGGTCTTCGCCATGGCGCTGCCGTGGCAGCTCGCCGTGCTGCGCCGCTGGTGGATCGCGTGGCCCGCTTTCGTCATCTCCATCTACCCGGTCGCGCAGGATTGGGACGGGCAGCTTTTTCCCGACGACGCAACACAGCAGCGACGCGAGATGCTCCGCCTGGAACGCGCCGCGCTGCGCCAGACCGTGAGCGTCATGGACCGCGGGGCGTTCATCGCACCGTGGTGGCAGTCGCCCGCCATCGCTTACTGGACGGGGCTTCCCGGCGTGGCGGGCAGTTCGCATCAGAGCCTCCCCGGCATCGTCGATACCGCCCGCTTTTACCTCGCCGAAACGCCGGAGGCAGCCGCGGCGATTTTGCAAAAGCGCCGCGTCGCGTGGGTGGTCGCCGACGACGCCGCGCGCATGATCGGAA
>JAYSTZ010000215.1:0-1813 GCA_043719365.1 Verrucomicrobiaceae bacterium
CAAAAGCATCAGCCTCGGCAGCGGACGCTCGACGTATCGCGGACTCGTCCACATTCCAAAACACCTCAAAGGTTGCAAAAACAACACCGAGTGCGACGCCCTGCTCATCAACCCGACCTCGCGCACCGATACGTATCCGGCAATCACCGTCCGCGGGACTGGCAACTCATCGCAACATGAAGCCAGTGTCTCGCAGATTTCTGCGGAACAGATCTTTTACATGATGTCGCGCGGCCTCACCGAAGCACAGGCAATGAGCCTCTCGGTAAATGGATTCGTCAACGACCTGGTTCGCCAGTTCCCGATGGAATACAGCGTCGAACTGAAGCGGCTCATCGATATGGAAATGGAAGGGAGCGTCGGGTGAGGACGGAGCAAACCGAAGATGAACTTTGGCGCGAACAGTGCCGTCGCCAAATGGCCCGCCCGCTCGCGTTGCGTGAACGGTACGGCTTCGTTTCCGTCCATCGTCCAGTGATGGATGATGCCCCGTACCGAGTCTTCAACACGATGGCTGAATATCGAAAGTGGTGCTCCGAGAATCTTCCTGAATATCTCGGCTATAAACAGGCAACGAACTGAAAATGGCGAAAGAGTTTCACGTAGCTATAGCCAGCGATCTCGGCAGAGCATTCGCCGAGCAAGGCGTCGATTATCTCTTCATCGGCAAGGGCGCAGCGATGGTGCTCGGCTATCCTGGAACTACGCAGGATGTAGATGTTTTTGCCGCTAAGGATCCCGAGAATGGACGGAAGATTATCGCCGCATTAAAGAGCCTCGAGTTCGAGGTTCCAATCGAAGTAGAGGCCGCGCTCTTGGCTGGACGCGATTTTGTGCAAATCAAGACCGGACCGTTTGACGTGGATATAGTTTTTGCGCCGGACGGAATCGAGAGCTTTGAGAAAGCAAAGGCGCGGCGAATCGTTCACCAAGGACTGAACATCGCATCGCTCCAAGACATCATTGCCAGCAAGCGCGACGCCGCTCGTCCCAAAGATCAAAATGACCTCCCGCTCCTCGAATCATTCCGCGAAGAATTTGAACGCCAAAACCCGCGCCCACTACGGAGCGCGTGGGAAATCAACCGCGACGAACCCAAATGACCATTTTAGAAACACCATCCACCGTGACCGATACGAATCTACTACCCGACACCGGCCCCGACTTCTCCAATCACCCCGAATCCTTTCGCGCTACCCAGCAGGCTGCGTGGGATAAATTCCAATCGCTGCCCATGCCCAAGCGCACCGATGAGGCATATCGCTTCGCCGATGTGAAGGCGCTCGACATCTCGCGCTTTGGTCGTGCGGAGCCTGTGAGCGACGCCACCCAAGCGATGCTCGTGAAGCTCAGCATCGGACTCGAAGAGACCAGCGGGCAAATGACATTCGCCAATGATCGACTGCTCTCCCGTCACTTTCACGGCGACGCGCTGAGCGCGAAAGGTGTGCTGTGGCTCCCGATCGACCAAGCCATCGCTGAACACGGCGACCTCGTCGCCAAGTTCTTCATGCGCGAAGATGCCCGGATTGGGTCCGGGAAATTTGCCGCGTTGCACGCCTCGCAAGTTCGCGGCGGCATGTTCCTCTACGTCCCGCGCGGAGTGGAGATCGCTTTGCCCGTCGAGACGTATCACTGGCTCAGCGGAGAAAACGCCAGCCTCTTTCCGCACACACTTATCGCCGCCGAGGAGAATGCAAAAGTGACCGTCGTTGATTACTTCGCCAACGCGTCGGAATGCCCCGGATTCGTTTGCGGCGTGAACGACATCTCCACGGCCGCTGGCGCAAAAGTCACCTACGTCGCCGTGCAG
>JAYSTZ010000216.1:0-10264 GCA_043719365.1 Verrucomicrobiaceae bacterium
GCGCACGCAGTTCAACTCCAGAATCGGCTGAACGTCTTTTACGAAATCCAAGGCCTGTGCGTTGCTAATGCTGAGAAGAGCGGCGCCTGCGATAGACGCGGTGAGAATGGAATGATGTGTCATAACGTTAAAAATTGGATTTAGCGGGCGGGTTATCTCCCCGCATCGCCTCGTTTCGTCAAGCTCCGGAACAACCGTGCCGGGCGTAATTTTCTTGGGGACTTTACGGATCAAGTCTCGGTACGGCCTCGCATTTCTCCCGCCAGCCCGGGAAATTCCACTCGTTTGGGAACGCTCGGCATTGCCGGGGCTTCACGGATTGCAGCCGGCAATCCTGTCCATCCAGCCACGCGCAGGAGTGATCCTCGCGCTCCAGCAGGGAAAGGCCGCGTCGGTCCAGACGAATGCGCGTGTGCTGCTCAATGAAGAGATCCTCAGAAAGTCCGACGAATGCAGCGATCGCTGCGATTTCGTCGGGCTCCACCTTCACCACGCCGGGCCATTTACAGCAGTTCGTGCATCGCTGGCAGACGTAGTGGATCGGCATGGTGCCTGTAAAAAAGGAAAGCCCCGTCTTCCGGAGAAGACGGGGCTTTTATGAGAGAAAAAGGTTACTTCAGTTTGGACTTCAGTTCCTTGCCAGCGCCAAACTTCACGGCCTTGGAGGCCTTGATTTTGATCTTCTCACCGGTCTTTGGGTTCACACCCGTGCGTGCTTTGCGGGCGACGACCTTGAAGGTGCCGAATCCGATGAGCTGGACGCTCTGGCCCTTTTTGAGGGCACCGGCGATCGAGTCGATGGTGGCGGCAACGGCTTTTTCGGCCGATGCTTTGGAGGTGTCTTTTCCGAGTGCTTTTGCAACGGTTGCTACGAGTTCTGCTTTGTTCATTTTGTGTTTTCTGTTCTTTGTTTTGGGTTGTTCTGACTCAATGTTTTCGGTGTGCCGTCGATGACTGCAACGGCTGCCTATTTGGCAGTGGCGATTCCGATAGTCAACGGACATTTTAAGTTTTTTTTGTGCCAGAAGCCTTTGCCCGTGGGGCTTAGCGGTTGATGTTATTTCCAGACCGGGTAAAGATTTCCGCCATGACCTTCGACTCACGTATTGACAAATTCCTCGGAAATGTTCCGACGCTCGCACCATCTTCATTCGTTGCGCACAACGCGACGCTCATCGGAGATGTCACCCTCGGCGAGGAGTCGAGCGTGTGGTATCAATGCGTGCTCCGGGCCGATATTCACAGCATCCGGGTGGGGCCACGTTCGAATATTCAGGATGGCGCGGTGGTCCATCTCGCGGATGATTTCGGTGTGGAAATCGGCGAGCTTTGCACCGTCGGGCACAAGGCGATTCTCCACGCGTGTAAGATCGGAAACGAGGTTCTCGTCGGCATGAATGCAGTGATTCTCGACGGCGCGGAGATTGGAGAGCGCTGTATCGTAGGCGCCGGGGCGCTCATCACTGGTCATAAAAAATTTCCGCCGGGCTCGCTCATTCTTGGTTCGCCCGCGAAACTTGTGCGCGTTCTTTCGCTTGAGGAACAGTCCGATATCAAGACCTGGGCAACGCGTTACGTGCAGCTTTCGCGGGAATATTTACGGCGGGGTGTAAAGTAGTTCCCGTTTTCCGTTGCCCTCCGGCTCGCCGTTTGCAGGATGCGCGTCTTTCCATACATGCTCGAACAACACGTCCTCAAGATCGCCAAGGAACTCGCCATCCAACCACGCCAAGTCGCCGCGACAGCGGTGCTGCTTGAGGAAGGCGGCACGGTGCCGTTCATCGCCCGATACCGCAAGGAGCGCACCGGTGAACTCGACGAAGTGAAGATCATGAGCATCCGGGATCGCCTGGAGCAACTTGATGAGCTCGATAAGCGGCGGGCCACCATCATCGAATCGCTGACCGAGAGGAAACTGCTTACGGAAATCCTCTCCATCAAAATCGAGGGGGCCGAGACGATGACCGCACTGGAGGACATCTACGCGCCGTTCCGCCCGAAGAAGCGCACCCGCGCAACGATGGCGAAGGAGAAAGGGCTGGAGCCGCTCTCCGAGCTCCTGTGGGCGCAGGATCCGGCGCTCGATGTGCAGGCGGCGGCAAAAGAATACGTGGGGCGCTCGTGGCAGATCGAAGACAAGATGGGCACCTTTGCGAATGCCGAGGAAGCGCTCGCCGGCGCGCGCGACATTATGGCAGAGCGGATATCGGATGACGCCAATGCCCGCGCGCGGATGCGTACTTTATATATGGAGCAGGGGACGATGCGATCGAAGGTGCTCAGTGGAAAGGAGGAGGAGGGTGCAAAGTTCAAAGACTACTTCGACTGGAGCGAGCCTGCGGGCAGCGCGCCTTCGCACCGCATTCTTGCCATGCGTCGCGGCGAGAGCGAAGGGTTCCTCATTTGCCGACTCACGCCCGATGAAGCGGAAGCCGTCGCACTGCTGGAGTCGCTTTTTGTGAAAGGGAAGTCGCCCTCCGCGTTGCAGGTGCGCGAGGCTGCGCAGGACTGCTACAAGCGGCTGCTTGGATTCGCGATGGAAGGCGAAGCGCGCATCACTTTCAAAAAGAAGGCCGACGAAGAAGCCATCCGCGTCTTCGCGGCGAACATCCGCGAAGTGCTCCTGGCTGCCCCGCTGGGGCAGAAGGCGGTGCTCGGAATCGATCCAGGCTTCCGCACCGGTTGTAAAATCGTGTTGCTAGACAAGCAGGGCAAGTTGCTGGGCAATGATGTGATTTATCCGGAGCGCGAGGAGGAACTCGCGGCGCGGATGATCAAGATTTGCATCGAGAAATTCAACGTGGAGGCCATCGCCATCGGTAACGGTACGGCGGGGCGCGAGACGGAGACGTTCATCCGCTCGCTGAAACTTCCGTCGCACATCCCCGTCGTGATGGTGAATGAAAGCGGCGCATCAATTTACTCCGCCAGCGAAATCGCCCGCGAAGAGTTTCCGAACCACGACCTCACCGTGCGCGGAGCGGTTTCCATCGGGCGGCGACTCATGGACCCGCTGGCTGAGCTTGTGAAGCTAGACCCAAAGAGCATCGGCGTCGGACAGTATCAGCACGACGTGGATCAGACTGCGCTGAAGAAGCAGCTCGATGACGTTGTCACCTCCTGCGTGAATAACGTCGGCGTGGAGCTCAACACGGCGAGTAAATCTCTGCTCGCCTACATTTCCGGACTGAACAGTCGCGTCGCTGCAAACATCATCGCGCATCGCGATGAAAACGGGCCCTTCAAGACTCGCAAGGAGTTGCTGAAAGTTGCTGCGCTCGGACCCAAAGCGTACGAGCAGGCGGCGGGCTTCCTTCGCATTCGCGGCGGCGATCATCCGCTCGACGGCAGCGCCGTCCACCCAGAGCGCTACGAACTCGTCGAGCGCATGGCGGCCGATGTCGGCTGCACGGTGCCCGACCTCATCGCCGACGCCAGCAAGCGCGCGAAGATCGACGCGAAGAAATACGTTACCGAGGAAGTCGGCTTGCCGACACTCAACGACATTATCAAAGAGCTCGCGAAGCCCGGCCGTGATCCGCGCGCACAGTTCGAGACCTTCTCATTCGGCGACGTGCATTCGATGAACGATCTGAAGCCAGGACAGAAGCTCCCCGGCATCGTAACAAACGTCACCGCGTTTGGATGCTTCGTGGATATCGGCGTGCATCAAGATGGTCTCGTCCACATCAGCGCTCTCTCGGACACGTTCGTGAAAGATCCCGCCGAAGTCGTGAAGCCCGGACAGAAAGTGAACGTCACCGTGCTGGAAATCGATCTCGTCCGGAAACGTGTCGCGCTCTCGATGAAATCGAACGCGGTCGTGGAATCCCAGCGCAAACCCGGTGCGCCAAAAGAAGCCGGAAAGCGGGATACCGAGCGCTACACGGGCGGCAATTCCGGCAGCAAGCCGGCCGGCGGCGGAATGGGAAATCCTTTCGGCGGCGAAGACTGGTTCAGCCTCGCGCAGAAGAAGAAATAGGACTGTCCGTTACGGAACAATTTCCACGCGGTAAAAGCGCGCCGTTCCGCCCGCTCCGCCGAGGTGCGTGTAGATGCCGGTCGTGATCGGTGTCGCATTAAGGACGGTCCACGTGCCGCCCAGCGTAGTAGCGCTTGCGACGTTGTAGCGGCGACCTGCTACAGCGGGCCAGATGATGAGGATGTCGGCACCCGTGATTGCCGTGCTGGTGACGCGGAAGGTGGATGTTGAATTTTCGGGGAGAGTTCCGGCGAGCCATTCGGCGCGGTTGGTTTGGCCGTCGCCGTCTTTGTCCGCAGTGGCGTCGTTGGTGCCGACGGCGAGGCCGTGGAGGGCTTCCCATGCGTCGCCCATCCCGTCGGCGTCGGTGTCGGCTTCGACGTTGAATGTGTTGCTTTCTCCGGTGTGGCCTGCGCCGTCGTTGGCGATGATTTTCACGGTGTTGACGACGTTGTTCACCGTGAGGCTGCCGCTCCAGACGCCGTTCACGAACGTGACGCTCGATGGCGTGACGGTGTAGCTGGTTGGCGGCGGGATGAATGGAACAGTGAGCGCTGTATTGTGGACGCCTTTGCTGAGTTCTTGGAAATTTCCGAGCCCCCAATTGGACGACGTATTGCTGTCGGACGTGCCGCTGCGAAGATGGACGGGATTGAAGCCACTCGCGGCCGCTGAGCCATCTCCACTCCACTGGGCGGTCGGGACGGTAATGCTCGGATATGTCGTTGCACCTACCGTGACGTTCACGAGATTGATCGAAGCGATCTGCGCGGCGGTGTAGCCCCAAGCGACGAAATCGCGCACCACTCCGTTGTTGTCGCAGAGCATGCACCAGCCTGACGTGAAGCCATTTGTGCTCCAGTTGATTGTGTTGGGATAAGTCACCGCCGTATTTTCGCTGATGACGGAAACCGCTCCTGCAGCGAATGTGGCTGGCATCAAATACGGGGCGTTAAATGCGCTAATTCCGGAGCCCACACCGCTTGCATTATTTGGAACCACGAACCAGCCAGATGTATTTGCAGTGGCGTTGCCTACATTCTCGAGTTCGAAATAGTCCACGCTGGCCGCGCCAGTTTCCGTAATGAGCATGATCCCTCCGGTGGTCGCAGCCCCGAGCCCGCTCACGCCCACATTACCGTTGAACGACGTGACGGTCCTTCCCGCCGAATCGAGTGCGACGAGGCTAGCGCCAAACGCACTGCCGACGGCCTGATTGTTCACCGTGCTCCAGACGAAATTCGTGACAGGGCCGCTCGCGGCGATCGTGAGGACGAGCGTTTTGGAATCTGCTCCCGCGTTGTTGCTTGCGCCGATGTTGATATTGTAGGTCGTCGCTGCGCCGAGTGTCCCGCTGAGCACGCCGGTCGAGCCGTTGAAACTCATCCCCGGCGGGACGGGCGCGGCGGTAAACGCAGTTGCTCCTTTGATTGCCGTGATCGTGTAGGAAAATGCGTCTCCGGTAATCCCGCTTGCTGTGAGAGGGCTCACGATGATCGGGGGGCCGTCGTTGCCCGGTGTGCCATAAATGATCGTGCTTGCCTGCCAGGTGCTCTTTTTGTCCCAGTCGCGTGGCTCGGTAGCATTTGCGTTGATGACCGAAAGGGAGCTGTTGTTGGTTGCCAAATCGGTTGCCGGGAACCACGCCGATGAATATTCAAAGTTTAGAATGTATGCGTCCCATGGTGCCGGTGGGCGGAGTGCAACAGTCTCGCCAGCGTTGTCGAGGGTGCCTGTGAAGGCACCCGGTGCCAGCGGCACACCTGTCCCGAACTGTGCCTGAAACGCCGTGCGGTCCTTGCACACGACGAGAAACTGCCCGGCTGCGAGCGTCGTGCTTGCGGGGAAAACATACGTGATGCCTTTGTCGAAGCTGACTCCGGCCAGATCGAGCGCGGTCGCGCCGATATTCACGAGCTCGATGTACTCAAGGTTGCTCGGTTTGTACAGGAGCTCATTCACGCGCAGTCCGTTCATGAGCGCGAGGATACTGGCGGAAGGCGTGACGTTTGGTGCGCCGGGCGACGGGAGAGTCGAGGGGCTGTTCTGCGGCGTGCCGAAGGTTGCGAAAGTATCCGCGCCATCCGTGCTCCGTCCGGTTGAGGCATCTTGCGCCTGGGCAATGACGTCCACGCGGTCGGAAATGGTTCCGTTTTGTCCGATGAGCCCGATCCATGCGAACGAGTCGTCGAGACCAAACGGTAACTCGCCGGCGTTTCCTGGCGTCGCTTTCGAGCCCAGTGCCCGGAAGGTCGCTTTTCCACCAGGCCCGATAAAGCTGAGCGCGGGGAGAACGTGCTGCGATGGATAGTTGGCGAAATCATCCGTGAGCCGCATGAGCCCGATTGGGACGGGATTTGCGGCCGAGTTGTGCAGTTCGACAAAGTCGTTGTTGAAACGGAAATCCGGGTTTGCGAGCCACTCATTGATGCGCACGGAGGACGGTGTGCCAAAAGTAGTCACGGCGACGTTTAATGCGCCGAGCGTCGGTGTACAGAGGGTCCATGTTTCAAACTCAGTGCCGGTTCGGCCGATTGAGTAATTCGGCGGGACGGGGCCGTAGGTAATTGAATCGAGCAGCACCGCGCCGGATGCCACCGATGAGCGCAGGTAAACGGTCTCGCCTTCATTTTCGAGCGAGAACGGCGCGCGTCCCGCAGCCGTTGTTCCGTCGGCGTACACCACGATGCGGCCCAGCGCCGGGATCGTTGTCCCTACAGGGAATGTGTATTTTGCCACTGCGGAATCGTCGCTCAACGACATTCCGTCCAGAATCTGTGGCGAGGCGGTGATGTTCTGTAACTCAATCGCATCTGGGTAAGCCCCGCCGACATTCACGGCCGACACGTTGTTGGGCAGGAGCTCTGAAATGATAATTACACTGGCGGGATAGTTTTCCACCGTGCCCGATGAAGTTGGCGCAGCCGGCGTGATTGCGCCGCTGCCGATGAGCCCGAGCAAATAACTCTGCCGGGTTGTTGCGAAGGATTTGATCGCATCGCGAGTGGTCTGCGGAGCCCAGCCGGTGAGATGATTGTCCACAAACGCGTAGAACGGTGGATACGGATTTCCCGTCGTATCGGCGTTAGACACGGTGCCGTAGAGTTCGCGGATTGCCGTGTGGTAAAGCGCGCGGAATGTCGCGTTGCCTGCGGTTGAATTGTTTCCGAGGAGCGGGAGCAGCGTGCGAAACACCTGCCCGTCGTCAGTCATATTGTAAAGCCCGGTCCCGGTATTTCCGGGCGAGGTATCTCCGAGATTGAATGCCGTGTCGATGTCATGGGGCAGGAGGGCCATTTTGCGGTTTCCCAATCCATCAGGCGGGAGGAAATAAACCGAATAATCATCGTCCACTCCGTTCGAAAGTTTCGTCTCAACATCCTGAATGATCGTCATCACCGCTAGATGCCGAGCAAGTTGATTCATGTCGGTTACATTGCTTATCGCCGCATACTCAGATGCGGTGAACGGAG
The DNA here is from genome assembly GCA_043719365.1 of Verrucomicrobiaceae bacterium. GTDB lineage: Bacteria > Verrucomicrobiota > Verrucomicrobiia > Chthoniobacterales > Chthoniobacteraceae > SXWH01. The sequence continues at coordinate 7,456 of JAYSTZ010000216.1, forward strand.
TCCCGTTCCACGCTCCGATGCCGGAGATTCGGGAGCCGTTGCTCTGCGCGACGTCGCCCGTCGGCGCTCCGGGGAAGTGCGGCTGCGCGGCGGTCTGCCACACGGAGAAAAACGTTGTGAGGTCCGTCCAGTCATTCTTCGAGCCGTTGGTTTCCTTGCTGAATCCATCGTATAGACCATCGGGAGCCGTGGGAGTCCCGCCACCGGTGCTGCGCCAATAGTAGTTTAGAGGACCGCCATTATCGATCTTCTTGTAAACATTCCCCCCGGGAGTAAGCGGGAAATGATTGTCGGTGTAGCTGCCGTCGTTTTGCTCGATGCGCACCCATTTTCCGAAGTCCGGCGTGTTGCCTGTGGAGAGCGTGTATTCCACGCCATTGCGCCGCAGTTCAATCGGCATCGCATTGTCCGCCGCGAGGCCCGCTGCTTGGAAAAGCCGCATTCCGAGGAATTGCAAATGTGAGGCTTTTGGGTTCATCGCAAAGTCCGTGATGCCATCAAAGTTATCGTCGTTCGGGATGGAGACCCGCAGCGGCTTGAAAGTGTAAGAGCGGCTGCTGTTCCCGCGAATGCGCATATCCGAGCGATAGCGCACCGTGGAATCCGGCCCGCGCTTGCTGACGAACGTCATATTAAAACGCCGGTCGCTGTTTGGGTTCGAACCCGCCAGCGAGTTGTAAGCCGCGTTTTCCGCACCCGTGAGCACGAGAAAATAGTAGCTGTCCGTCGCCGTTAGAACCTCGTTGTTCACCTGATACTGCGCGTTGGCGTTCTGCCCTTCCGTCGTGGGTGCCGGCCATGTGCGGGTCAGCGTTCCATCGCTCGCTGAAATATACCACTCCACGACAGCGAGGTTTGATGCGACGGGCGCGAGCATTGCGAAGAAACCACCCGCACCGTCGCCGGTCATCGGGACTCCTTGAAAAGCGCCGGGGCTCGTGCCCGTGGAATCGCGCCAGAAAAGGGTCGCTGACAATCCCGCCGGCGCGGTCTCGTCGTTCAGTTCGCACTGAATCTGCACACTCTGCGTCGTTGTCGGAACCGCTGGAGAATGGCTCACTGCCTTGATGATTGGCGCGATATTCGCGGTCAGCGCCGAGTTCGCGGCGCCCGGAGTCGCACCCAATGCAGCGGTCGAAACTGCCCAGTTTTGTCCATTATCGTTGCTGATTGCCGGGTTCCGCAGTTCCACGGATTTGTCCCCGCTTTCCGCCGCCGTCTGCCACGCCCATCCTCCGAATGTGGCCTCGCGATACCGCGTCGCCCAATCGCCTTCGCTCGCATAGGTCACCTCGTCCACCTTATCCCAAGTTCCCGCCGTGAGGCCGGGCTTTGAAAGTGTCACTTTTTCCGAGCTATTAGACAGCGTCCCGCCCGCGGCCCAAGGACCAAAAACGCCCGTGATACCGTACTTCGTCTGCACCGTCGCCGGATTGTTTGCTACGACAATGAACCCGCCTGCCGGGATCACAGTAGCGGCTGGAAAAGTGAACGAAACACCGGAGCGAAACGCCCATCCGCTGATGTCCACCGCCGTTGCATCGGTATTGTGGATTTCCAGAAACTCCGCAGCGACCGGCTCCGGATATGCGGTGTCGGGGCGGTACATGATTTCGTTGATGACCACTCCAGCCTGTGCGGAAGCCGCTAGTGCGAGGATGGCGGCAAGCGTGGGACGGAAGTAATGGGTGAGAGCTGGTGATAGCATGGAGTGACAGAATTAAGACAAAAGTATAAAACCCGCAACTCCTGGATTTGTTGCAAAATCGACAACAAAGGATGGAGCCGTGGTTTCCTCTCAGCGCGTTGAATCTTCGCCCGTGAACTTACTTCCCTGCATCGCTACAGACCCGCAGAAATAAAAGAAAACGAGGAAGGCCCTTCGCGGCCCAACACCACTCGCGAAGCGACACTTTTGTTTCGTGCGGCTTCGCCGTTTGGCTTTTGCCGCGAAGAGACTCGCGGACTACTTTCCACTTTTAATCAGTCCGGTGTGGCGGTCACGAACTTCGTGCGTTCCTCAAATGTGCCTGCGGCTTGCGGCGCGTCGAAGACCATAGAGCGGACCTTCCTCCAACGCTCATTCGGCTTGTCGGAAAGCACCGTGCTGCTGGTTTCATCGAATTTTCCACGCCCCATCCATAGCTCGCCATCAAGCGCGATGCCGGCGGGAAGTTCCGCGACAAAATAGTCCGGCGCGTGAATCGCGTTTCAATTGCGGGTGCTCAGTTTTTTTCCGTCCCAGAAACCGCGAACCCCGTCGTATTTTTCGCTCATCCACCAACCGGACGGGTCCACGGCCGGAGTCCAGACATTGGCGAGCAGCAGCGCCGGAGCAGATGTGGCTTTGGGTTCTCCGCTCGTGTTGTGGGCAAGCAACAGCAAGGCGGCCAGTGCCGAAAAAATCGGGCGGAGTAATTTGTAAATCTTTATGCGTTGACGCTGGCGGGCGCTAAGGGATGCACCTTTTTGCGTGGAGGAGTCCAAAGGTTCCGCCGAAATCGTTTTCGACATTTGAGCCCGGCGATGGTGCGTGGTGAGTGACCTCAAAGCCAATGTCGCGGAGAGCTTCGACAACGTCCGTGTATGTCGATCCCGGCCTCGCCCAGAGGTGATATTCCATCACGAGAAACCGCACGTTTTTCCACGCGTCCTTGCATTTGAAGATTTCCCACTCCGCGCCCTCGCAGTCCAGTTTCACGAGATCGACGGAACCGCCTAGCGTTTGGACAGCTTCGTCGAACGAAACCTGCGGCGTGGTGCCGCTTTCGTCGAGTTGAGTGATGGAAAACAAGGAGGTGCCGGCCGT
>JAYSTZ010000217.1:0-4152 GCA_043719365.1 Verrucomicrobiaceae bacterium
TCGCGAATGGCGTTGGTGTTTGGGGTGAAAATCAGCCGTTCGGATGGGCGTGGGACATCACTAATTTCGTCTTCTGGATCGGCATCGGTCACGCCGGAACTTTGATTTCGGCAATCTTGTTCCTCACAAGGCAGAAGTGGCGCACTTCAATCAATCGCGCTGCGGAGGCGATGACGCTTTTTGCCGTGATGTGCGCCGGTCTTTACCCCGGCTTCCACGTCGGACGTTTCTGGAAGGCTTGGTTCCTTTTCCCGATTCCAAACTGGAACGCGATATGGCAAAACTACCGTTCGCCGCTCCTCTGGGACGTGTTCGCAGTTTCGACGTATTTCACTGTGTCGGTGCTCTTCTGGTATGTCGGTCTGATTCCTGATTTGGCCACGCTCCGTGACCGCGCGAAAGGAACGATCAAGCGGTTTGCTTACGGCATCGCGGCACTCGGATGGCGCGGTGGCAATCGCCATTGGCAGCACTACGAGATGGCCTACCTCATTCTGGCCGGTCTCTCCACGCCGCTCGTGTTGTCGGTTCACTCAATCGTGTCCTTCGACTTCGCAACGTCGGTCATCCCCGGATGGCACACGACGATCTTCCCACCATACTTCGTGGCAGGCGCGATATTCGGCGGCTTCGCAATGGTGCTCACGCTCCTTCTTCCGGCACGTCTTTTTTATCCGCAGCTCGATAAGATGATGACGCGGAACCATGTGGACAAGATGGCGAAAATCATCCTGCTCACCGGTTCGATTGTGGGTTACGCCTACTTGATGGAGTTGTTCGTCGCAATCGTCTATTCGGGCAATTTCTACGAATACAACGCCTTCTGGAACCGCATGTTCGGTTGGTACTCGTGGCACTATATCGCGATGATGACGTGCAACGTCATCATTCCACAGCTCTTCTGGTTTAAGAGCCTTCGGCACAACTACGTCGCTGTCTTCATCATCTGCCAATTCGTTAATGCGGGCATGTGGTTCGAGCGGTTCGTCATCATTGGAACTACGTTGGCGCAGGACTTCCTTCCGTCTTCATGGGGCCATTACACACCGTCTTGGGTCGAGGTTTTCACCTTCATCGGCACATTCGGAATGTTCATCTCGCTCTTCCTTCTCTTCATGCGCTTCCTTCCGATGATTACCATCTTCGAAGTCAAAGCCGTGAAGCCGGAGGCTGATCCTCACTTCCATCCGGAAGACGAACACACATCTTCAACGCCGAAGGAGGCGGCTGATCACTAACATGGCCGAATTCAAACGTCTTTTCGCCCTTGGCGCGGAATTCAACAGCGCCCGGGACATTTACAACGCAGCGGAAAAAGTCCGCGACGCGGGCTATACCGTCTGGGATTGCCACTCGCCCTTCCCGATTCACGGGATGGACGCAGCGATGGGCATGAAGAAATCGTGGCTTTCCGCGTTCGTTTTCGTCTGCGGTGTCACCGGCTTCCTCACAGGCCTCGGGCTCGTGACCATCACGAGTTTCGGACTCTACCCGACCATCGTGAACGGAAAGCCAAACGATTGGGAACACGGTCTGCGTGCGCTCCAGTTCTTCTTCCCTGTCATGTATGAGCTGACCATTCTCTTCAGCGCATTCGGAGCAGTGTTCGGAATGATACTCCGCAATGGCCTCCCGCGTTTACATCACCCGCTCTTTAATTGGAGCCGGTTCGCCAAAGTCACGGACGACAAGTTCTTCCTCATCATCGAGAGCCGCGACCCGCAGTTCTCGGAAACAAAAACACAAGCACTGCTCGAGTCTCTCGGCGGTGCCCACATCACGCCAGTTTTCGACCAGGAGTAAGCCATGCTGAAAATCGGATTTGGAGCATTTATCATTTTAGCCGTCACGGCCTTGAGCATCGCGGGATTCCGCGATCAAAAGGGCCAGAAAACCCACATGGAGTGGTTCAACGACATGGCCCATCAGCCACGCGTGAATCCCCAAGTGCGTAGTGACTTTTTCGCAGACGGCCGTGCAGAGCGCGCGCCGATTCCGGGAACCGTGCCAATTGGCTACGTCCTCCCCGGTGCGTATTATCAGAGCGAGGGCAACAACCTCGGCAGTGGAATCGGTGGATTCGCGAACCGGCCCGATTACTTTAATACGGGCCGCATCGGCGACATGTATGGCGACGGAATTCCCGAGAACTTAGCCGCGCGCGGCGCGGACCTCGTCAGCCGTGGCGCACAGCGTTACGATATCTACTGCTCCCACTGCCACGGCCTCGCCGGACTCGGCAACGGACCGGTGAAAGCGTTCGGTCTGATGACCATCGCAAATATCGCCAGTGAGCCAATCCGCAAGCAGCCGGATGGACAAATCTTCAACACCATCACCCACGGCAAAAACACCATGGGAGCTCTCGGTCCGATCGTCACCGTCGAGGACCGGTGGGCCATCGTCTCCTACGTCCGCGCGCTACAAAAAGTGGCCGAGGGGAAACTGAACGTCCAAGAAAAGAAATGAGCCACCACCACGCCATACCGAACTCTGAGAAGTTCGACCCGAAAAAGGCAGCAACTCTGAAGACCATCTTTCAGGGCATGTCCGCCGTGGGACTCATCGGTGCCATCATCATCGGAGCCATCAGCCCGAAGCTGTTTGGCTTTAGCTGGCTGTTCGCATTCTTTTTTGCGTTCACGATTTGCATCGGCGCGTTCTTCTGGAACTGCCTGCATCACGCCACTGATTCCGAGTGGTCGGTAGTCATTCGCCGTCAGTTGGAAAATGTATCCGCATTGCTGAAATACGTCGCAATTCTGTTCATCCCGATCGCGGTGATTCTCGTGGTCAAGCCGGACCTGATGTATTCGTGGATTAAGCCACACCTCGACGACTCGCTCATGGAAGGAAGTAAGGGGAAATATCTCAACATTTCCTACTTCTGGGTGCGAGCGATCGGCATTTTCGGCCTGCTCTTTTTGCTCTCCGGCATTCTCCGCAAGCGAAGCATGGCGCAGGACATCGACGGGAAGGCCGTACATACATTCAAAATGCGGGCCGCTGCAATCGCGGGCATTCCGGTAATGGCACTTTCGGTGACATTTGGCGGTATCGATTGGCTCAAGTCGCTCAACCATCACTGGTATTCGACCATGTGGGGCGTCTATCTTTTCGCAGGCGCTGCGGGAAGCTCGATGGCCGTGGCGATTCTCGTTTGCAAATGGCTGAAAAGCCTTGGCTACCTTCAGCCGGTGACGAATGAGCACTTCCACACGATGGGCAAGTTCATCTTCGCCTTCACCGTCTTCTGGGGCTACATCGGCTACAGCCAATACATGCTCATCACCTACGCGAACATCGAGGAAGAGACGATCTACTTCCGTTTGCGGAACACCGAGTCGTGGACTTACCTGAGCCACTTCCTCGTATTCGGTCGCTTCTTCTTCATGTTTGTGCCGCTCCTTTTCCAGGGCTTGAAAAAGAACAAGGGCATCATCTTCTGCGCATCGTGGATTATCCTGATGCAGTGCCTCGACCTTTTCATCATCATCATTCCCGAGTATGCGCCGGGCGGGTTCTCCTTCACCGGGTTCATCGCTTGCGCCGTCACACTGCTGGCAGTGGTCGGCATTCTCGGAATGGGCTTCCTGCGTCATCTCGGCGAAGGATACCTGTTCCCGACAAAGGACCCCCGCCTTGCGGAATCACTGAAACTCACGAACTAACATGCGACACAACGTAACCACTCCTGGTGGATTTTTCGTAGGACTCGGCGGAATCGCCGTGTTCTGCGCAGTGGCTGCCGGTGTCTCTCTCTGGGTAGGAAAACCTTCCACCAGCAAGGAACTGGAGCCACAGAAAACGGCGCTCGGCTTGGTCGCCAAGGCCAACGACGAGGCCAAGCAGAAGGAAATCGACAAACTTCTGACGGATGCCGCCGCAAAATATAACGGCGTAAACAAACCAAATCTCGATAACCTCGACGACCTCCGTGGCGTAGTCCGCTACCGCGAAGCGATGAAGTCGCGCACCGAATCCGGTGCCGCACTCACCGCAAAATCGACGGTCGAAGGGCAAAATGTTTTACAAGCAGCGGTCGCAGAAGTGGTGAAAGAAATCGCCACGAAGAAGCCCGCAGCCAGCGCGGTAAAAGTGGACCTCCTGCCACCGGCAGCCGACTCGCCCGTCTCGATGCCGAACTATCAA
>JAYSTZ010000218.1:0-10260 GCA_043719365.1 Verrucomicrobiaceae bacterium
CGGTTTTCGAGATTCACCCGAAAGGTCCGCACCTTCTCGGTCAAGTCCGCATCACAGATTGCCGCTTTGTATCGTTCGATGCGCCCCGGCTTTCCTTCGTTCGCAGGAAGGCTAAGCAGAAGTTCCGTACGCTTCTCGAGTGGCAGAATGTAGAGTACCGCCGCAGTCTTCGAGAGGTTCTCGACTCCTCGTTGTTTCGAGCGCAAAAGGTTCACGCAATCGTCTTGAAAATAGTCCTCCAATTCAGCCGATTTCAGTGACTCCGCCGTTGCGCGTGCCTCGCGCAAAACGGTCTGAAGCGCTGCATCCTTAAGGCCATCGGCCCGCTGAAGCAAAAGGTCTGACAATTCGTAATAGACCGCGCCCACAGCCTTCCGGTACGACGAGCCCGCATTGCGATTTCCATAGCGAATCGCCACGTCATTTCGAATCGTCTCCAGCGTCACCAGCGCCCGTCGATACGCCTCGATGGCACCGTCCCGATCGCCCTGCTTGCCAAGGATGCGGCCCGCTTGCGCCTGCCAGCGATGTAGTGAATCCACTGCCTGCACCCGCTGGGAAATCGCCAGTGCCCGCCTCGTGAGTGCGAGAGCCTCGGGCAATTTCCGCTCGTATTCGTAGAGCTCACCTTGATGCCCCAGCGCCCATGAAAGCGCTCGCTCATCGCCAAGCACCGTCGCCATTTTTGCCGCCTCGGCATCCAGCTCCATCGCCCGACGCCGCAGCGTATTCTCGTGCGCTGGAGCATCGTAAAAAAGCCGTTCGTACGTCTTCGCGAGTCCAAGCAACAGAAACACCCGCTCGTGCCCGGCGGGCAGCAACTTCGCCGCACGCACCGCGCCCTCCAGTTCAGTCTTGGCCGCCGCAAAATCCCCCGCCGCGAGCCGCGCCTCTGCGAGGTTCCTGCGCACACGTGCCTCCGAATCTTGCGGCCCCGCCGAAACCGCTTCGGCAAATGCGACTGCGGCGCCTGCGTGGTCTCCTGTTCCCGATAGCAATATCCCCATATCGTTCTGCACCTGGGCAATCAAGCCCTTTGCACCAAGTCGCCGCGCTGTCACGAGAGCATCTTTCAACAATGGCTCCGCATCACCGGCCTGGCGCGAAAACATGAGCGCCGAACCGCGTGCGGCCTGCACTTCAGCACCTTGAATCTCCGACTTCGCTAACTTCGCGGCGTCGGCGAGAGTTTCCAGTGCAAGACGGTTTTGCCCGAGTTCCCGCAGAGCCCGCGCTCTAGCTAGTAAAGCATCGACTTTAGCCGCCCCATCCGCATCCGTCGCAATCTTTCCCCACTCAGCCGCAGCAGCCGCAAAGTCGCCTTTCATTCCCGCCGCGCGAGCCGTGCCGACGTCCGCCCGCGAAGGCAGAGCCACCGCGAAGACGGCGACCAACCGGCACAACGCACTGAGAGAAAATAACCGCAACATCGCCGCGCTTCTCACACCGCGCGCGCGATGCGTCAACTGCGAAAGCCGCGCTTACGAAGGCTTCGTCGAGGCTGTCCCGAAAAACTGCCGGATGACATCCTCGATCGGCGGCTCTTGAACGCTCATGTCCGTCACCGCGAAACGCCCCATCACTTCGCGGCAAATCTCCATCACCTTTGGACGCGGAACCCGGATACGCACCTGATTCTGCGTTTTCTCCAGCACCTCCCCAAAGGCCGACAAATCATGCTCGGCGCGCTCCGCGAACGTGAACCCGAGAATCTTGTGCGCCGCGAAGCGCTCAATGATTCCGCTCAGCGGTCCATCGAAAAAGATGCGGCCGTGATCGATGATGATCACACGCTGACAAAGCGCTTCGATGTCAGCCATGTAGTGGCTCGTCAGCATCGTCACGATCTTCCGCTCGCGGTTGTAATGCTGTAGGAACTCACGCACCTTTTGCTGGGAAGTTACATCAAGCCCGATCGTCGGCTCGTCCAAAAAGAGAACCTTCGGAGCGTGGAGCAATGCCGCAATCAGCTCGAACTTCATGCGCTCCCCGAGGCTCAATTCCCGCACCATCACATCCAGCTTGTCGCCAACATCCAGCAGCGCGGTGAGTCCATCCACGACCTCGCGGTATTCCTTGTCGGCGATTCCGTAAATCGTCTTGTTCAGCTCCAGCGACTCGCGGGCGGGCAGATCCCACCACAGCGCATTCTTTTGTCCCATGAGCAGTGCAAACTGCCGCTTCAGCGCGTCCTCGCGTTTCCACGGCACATGCCCGAGCACGCGCGCCTCGCCACTCGTGGGATTCAGCAGACCACTGAGCATTTTCAGCACGGTCGTTTTCCCCGCACCATTCGGTCCGAGAAAGCCCACACACTCCCCTTCCTCAATCGTGAACGAAACATCGTCCGCAGCACGGACCTCCTCGTATTCCCTGCGGAAAAGGCCGCGCACAGCTCCCCAAAGGCCGGGCTTCTTTTTGTAAGTTCGATAGATTTTCGTCAGGCCTTTCGCCTCGATTGCAGACATAATCCAAACAACTGCACGCCAACTGCCCGCATGTCGAACGCGGAAAACAATTGCCCGAAAAAAGCCCGCCGCTAACTTCACGCGTCTTATGACACTGCTCGCTCAACTCGACTCCGACATTAAAGACGCCATGCGCGCCAGGGCAGCCGACCGCCTTACCGTGGTTCGCGGCCTCAAAAGCGCCATCAAGGCTACCGCGATTGAGAAAGGCCTGTCCGATGAAGCCATCGCCGCCGACACAGCGACCTGCATCGCCATCGTCCGCAAAGAACTCAAAAAGCGGCAGGACTCCATCGCCGCGTTCGAGGCCACGCGCCCCGACCTTGCCGATAAGGAAAAAGCCGAGGCCGAGGTCATCGCCGCCTATTTGCCAAAACCCCTCACCGTCGATGAAATGGAAGCGCTGGTGAAAGCCGTCATCGCCGACATTGGTGCGAGCGGTAAAGCGCAGATGGGCGCAGTAATGAAAGCCGCCAACGAGCGCGCTGATGGCCGTGCAGACGGTAAGACGCTCAGCGGAATCGTCAGCAAACTGCTCGCGTAAATGCTCTCCGCAATCATCGTCGCCGGCGGCAGCAGTCGTCGAATGGGGTTCGACAAGCTGTTCGCACCGCTCAACGGCAAACCCGTCCTCGCGTGGTCTCTCGCCGCTTTTCAGGCCTGTCCGGATGTCGATGATATCCTCGTTGTTACCCGCCCCGAGCGTGTGCAGGAAATCGAACAACTCGGAAAAACCGAGGGCATCACGAAGCTCTCACAAACCATCCAGGGCGGTGCCGAGCGGCACCTTTCCGTTTGGAACGGCCTCAAATCCGTCGCCCACGAGCGCGCCGACTTCGTGGCCATACACGATGCAGCGCGACCGCTCGTGACGCCGCAACTCATCTCAGACTGCCTCGCGCTTGCGCGCATCCACGGCGCAGCATGCTGCGCATCGCCCATTCCCGATACCGTCAAGCGCGCGTCGTACGAACTCATGGTCTCGGACAGCGTGGATCGTCAGGGATTATGGGCCATGCAGACGCCGCAAATCTTCAAAACCGCGCTCATCCAGCAGGCCTACGCATCGCTCATGGCCCACAGCGAGCTCGTGACCGACGAAGTCTCAGCCGTACAGAAGCTCGGCAAGCACGTCGCGCTGCTACCGAACGAAGACTACAACTTCAAAATCACGTTCGCACGCGACCTGCCTCTCGCCGAGCAAGTCCTCGACATCCGTGCAGGAAAAGAGCGCAAGCGCTGAGCGCCCGCTAGGCCAGAATATCTTTCACGATCTTTGCAGACTCCACGCCGGTTAGTTTTGCATCAAGCCCCTGCCACTTGAACGACAGGCGCGTGTGGTCGAATCCCAGCAACTGCAAAAGCGTCGCGTGCAAGTCGCGGACATGCACAGGATTCTCCACGATGTTGTAGCTGAATTCATCCGTAGCTCCATACACCGTGCCACCTTTAATCCCGCCGCCCGCCGCCCACATCGTGAAACATCTTGGGTGATGGTCGCGCCCGTAGTTCGCCTTGGTCACGCCACCCTGGCTGTAAATTGTACGCCCGAACTCGCCGCCCCACAGCACGAGCGTTTCGTCGAGCAAACCGCGTGATTTCAGATCCGTAAGCAAGCCGTAAATCGGCTGATCCACGTCTTTGCATTGATCGGGCATCCGGCCAGCCACGTTGGAGTGATGGTCCCAATTGTTGTGATAGACCTGCACAAATCGCACACCGCGCTCCGAGAGCCTTCTGGAAAGGAGCGCCGTGTTTGCAAATGTGCCGGGCTTCTTCGCATCCTCTCCATAAAGCTCGAAAGTCGAGGCGGGCTCCTTGCTGAAATCCGTCAAATCCGGCACGCTCGCCTGCATCCGGAACGCCATCTCGTACTGCGCGATCCGAGTGTGAATCTCAGGGTCGCCCACGATTGCAGCGTTCTGCTCGTTGAGCGCTTTGATGCCGTCGAGCGTGTTGCGGCGGACATCCGTGCTCACACCCGGCGGATTATTGATATACAAAATCGGATCACCCTTACTGCGAAATGCCACGCCCGCGTGCTGTCCCGGCAAGAATCCGCTGGACCACAGCTTGCCGGAAATCGCCTGAATTTGCTCTTTATTAGAAGGCTCCGCAACGAGCACGACAAACGTCGGAAGGTCTGCATTTGCCGTCCCGAGCCCGTAGCTCGCCCAAGAGCCAAGACACGGCCGCCCGGAGAGCTGGTTCCCAGTCTGCATCATCGTGATGGCCGGTTCATGATTGATCGCTTCCGTGAACATTGAGCGGATAAATGCGACATCGTCCGTGCATTTGGAAAACCACGGCAGCAACTCGGAATTCAACCACATCCCGGATTTACCGTACTGCGCGAACTTGTATTTCGAGGGCGCGATCGGGAATCGCTTCTGCCCGGAAGTCATCGTGGTGAGGCGCTGTCCCTTCCGGATGCTCTCGGGCAAATCCTTGTCGAACCAGTTCTCCATCTCCGGCTTTGGGTCGAAGAGGTCCATCTGCGACGGGCCTCCGACCATGTGGAGGTAGATGACGCGCTTCGCTTTCGGCGCATACTGCATCGCCACTTTCGCAGGATGGTCCGCGGCGGATGAATCATTCCCCAGCAGGGACGCAAGGGCTGCCATACCCAGCGCATTTTTCCCGCGCGTGAAAAACTGGCGGCGAGTCTCGAAAGTGGCGAAGTCTTGAATGGGATGCATAGGATTTATTTGTTGAGCGCTTCGTCGAGGTTCATGAGCTGCGTCGCGACCATCGTCCACGCTGCGAGTTGCGGTGGTGGAAGCGCCGGATCGGCTTTGCTCTCACCAAAGGTAATGAGCGCGGTCGCGTCGGCGGGCACTTGCGTGTAGCGGGCCAGAAGTGCGCCGTGGCTCGCTTCGAGAACGGGAATCTCCGTCGGCCGCAACGAACGCAAAAGGACGCGACGCGCCATAAAGTCGAGTGTCGCTTTTGCGTCGTCCTTGCACGATTTCAACGCGAGCTGCGCAAGGTTGCGCGCGCTTTCCACAAACTGCGGATCGTTCAGCGTCACGAGCGCCTGAAGCGGCGTGTTGGTGCGCTCGCGGCGAATCGTGCAGACCTCGCGGCTCGGCGCATTGAAAACTTCGAGCGACGCGGGTGGCGCGCTTCGTTTCCAAAACGTGTACATGCTTCGGCGGTAGAGCGATTCGCCCGTGTCGCGCTTGTAATTCCCAGTATCGCTGCCCGGCATCGCGACGGCCTCCCACACGCCCGGCGGCTGATACGGACGCACACTCGGACCGCCGATTTTTGGCGAGAGCAGGCCGCCCGCAGCGAGCGCGTAATCACGCACCATCTCAGCTTCCATACGGAATCTCGGGCCACGCGAAAGCAGGCGATTGTCAGGGTCGCGCTCAATGAGCTCCTTTGTCACGTTGGAGCTTTGTTTATAAGTCTCGCTGGTAACGAGCTGGCGGATGAGCCGCTTCACATCCCAGCCATTATCGCGGAAATCCACAGCGAGCCAGTCGAGCAGTGTAGGGTGCGAGGGCGGCTCGCTCATGATTCCGAAATCGCTCGATGATGCGACAATCCCCGTCCCGAAAATCTCCTGCCAGAAACGGTTCACGGTGACACGCGCAGTCAGCGGATTTTCCTTCGCGACGAGCCATTGCGCGAGGCCGAGTCGGTTCCCCGGCGCGCCCGCTGGCATTGGGTGCAGAGCAGTGATGACGGCGGGTTTCAGCTCTTCTTTGGGTTGGTCATATTCTCCCCGCGCAAGGAGGTGCGCCATCGGCTGCGAGTCCGCTTTTTCCATCTGAATGTGAGTCACCGGGCTGCGCTTTTGGATCTCAGCCTTCTCGGCTTCCAGCGCCGCGACTTTGGCCTGAAGCTCGTTGCTCTGCGGGTCTCCGCTGGAGAAAAATGCAAGCAGTCGCTGCTTCTCCTCCGCCGTGCGTCCCGCCACCGGCTTCGCGAGGATTGTGCGCAAGTCTGGTAGCTCGGAGATCGCGAGGACCTGCTTCAGCGAAAGGATGCCGGAGTAAAGTCGGACATCCTGGACCGCACCGGTGAACACTTCGCCACCTCCGCCGCGCCGCCCCACCATGAGCGGCTGTTTTGTGCGAATGGTGCCCTTCAATTTGTCGCTCTCAATCTTCGTCTTGCGAAGCCTGCCATTGACGTAAATGTTCACGCCCTTCGCCTTCCCGGAGCCGTCATACGTGACTGCGATGTGCCGCCATTGATCGGGCTTTCCGGCTTCGTCGCTCGTACTCACTTTCAGCCCATCGCCCGGCCAATTGTTCACGATGTGTACGGCGATTTCGTTGCCCGCATAAAAGATGTCCCAGCCGCGATAGCCATCTGACTTGTCCATCTTAGCGAGGATGCCGCCTGGCGCATTGCTCGCGCCTGGGCGGAAAAACCACACGCTCGCCGAGAATGCCTGATCTTTCTCAAAGTCACCAAGCGCGCCTAAATCGATGGATGATCCGTCGGCCACCTGCGCGGCCGGGCCGCTCTTTCCATCCGGCTTCCAAACAAGATTCGGAGGCAGCGCAAATGCCTGCGGCTTGCCCGCGACCACGCCTTTTGCCGTGTTGCCGGTGCCTTCGTTCAACGAGACCTGAGCGATCAGCGTCTTGGTGTAGGTCGCATTTTCAATGACCTCCGCTTTCGCGGTGGCCTGCCATTTTTCAAACTCCGCTCCGATGACCTTCTGCCGCTCGGCCAGCTTCGCACCCGTCGCCGCAGCCTCGGCGGGTATCGCATCGAGCCGCTTTGCATCTTCGCCCTGCGGAAGCACAAGAACAGGAGCCGTATCGCGCACATTTTTGTCGCTGTGAAACTGCGTCGTGTTCCGGAAGAATGCCGTCATCGCGTAGAAGTCTTTCTGCGTGATTGGGTCGAATTTGTGGTCGTGGCAGGCGGCGCAATTTGACGTCAGACCAAGCCACACCCATGAAGTCGTTTCGACGCGATCCTTTGCGTAGTTGGCAAGGTTCTCTTCGGGAATGGTTCCGCCCTCTGCGGTGGTGATATTGCACCGATGGAAGCCGGTCGCGATGAGCTGCTCGCGCGTCGGCTTTAGAAGCAGATCGCCGCCAATTTGCTCGACGGTAAATTCATCGAAATGCTGATTGCGATTGAACGCATTGATGACCCAGTCGCGGTAGGGCCAAATCTCGCGATAATTGTCGATGTGCAGTCCATGCGTGTCTCCATACCGCGCCGCGTCGAGCCAGAAACGCCCGCGATGTTCACCGTAACTCGGCGAAGCGAGGAGCTTGTCCACGAGCTTTTCATACGCATCAGGTGCGGCTTCGTTCACGAACGCATCGACCATCTCGGGCGATGGCGGCAGACCGGTGACATCAAGCGACACGCGCCTCGCCAACGTCCGCTTGTCGGCCTGCGGCGATGGTTTCAGCCCGGCTGTCGTCAGGCGCTCGCGAATGAACGCATCAACGGGATGCGGCGCTCCAGCAGGAACCGCCGGCTTCTCGGGAGCAATAAACGCCCAGTGCGGCTGCCATTCCGCACCTTGCTCGATCCATTTTTTCAGCACCGCGATCTCCTGCGGCTTCATCGTCTTGTGCTCCTTCGGCGGAGGCATCACTTCATCCGAGTCGGTCGATGTGATGCGAGTGTAAAGCGGGCTCTTCTCCGGATGCCCCTTCACCACGGCAGGCTCCGAGTCCTCCCGTTTGCCAAAGAAGCCCTCCTCGCGATCAAAGCGGATGCCCTCCTTGCGCGAGCCGGGGTCAGGTCCGTGACAGTGGTAGCAATACTCCGCAATCAACGGCCGCACATCGCGATTAAAAAGGACGCGTTCCTCCGCAGCAGTAACCGCAAGAGGCAGCAAAAGAAGGGCGATTCTCGATACTCGTATCATATAATGGGACAACCCGTTCTAGGGCTTATTCGCAGGATGTATTTTCCGTTGGCACCTCGCGTTTTGCCGCAGCATCGCGCTGGTATCGGCTCCAGCGGAATGGCGCTGCGAGCTGGCCGATGAACTTCTCGGGCATGGCTTCGCGGATGCCGATTTCAGCGGGCGGACGGCGGGTGGAGTCATTGAAGAACGTGCCGAAGATGAGATCCCACAATACGAGATTCTCACCGTAGTTCTTGTTACCTTCGCGGAGATCCATCGAGTGATGCCAGCGATGAAGACCAGGCGTATTAAAGACGTAGTTCAGCCAGCCAAATCGCATCTCAACATTGCAATGTGTGAGGATGCCGATGAATGCTGTAATCGCACCGCCCCAAACGAGCACATCGCCCGGTGCCCCAGCCAGAACGACGAGCGGCGCACCGAGAACCATGCTCTTGATCGTATCGATAAAGTGAAACCGACCGGTGTTGAAAAACCACAGCCGCTTCGAGCTATGGTGGACCGCGTGGAATCGCCACAGCGGCATCCATTCGTGGGCGATACGATGCCCCCAATACAACCCAAACTCCGCAACGATGAGCCCCAAAACGACCTGCGCCGCCATCGGCCAGTGCCCCGGCCAAATCCCGCCGCTGGCCTTCCCTTCCACTCCTTTACTAATCCCGGTGAACGCGAGAGAAATGAGAATCACCTGCACCAAGAGCTTCGTAAGAAGTGTGTGCGCCAAGTCCGGAAGCATCTGCCCGTCGGACTGCTGCCATTTCCGCTCATGCGGGCGGGCTTGCTCCAGCATGAACAGCGTCGCGGCGATGCACAGATACGTGATATTAAAAGTCATCGGACCGTGCCCGTTCGCGATGCCGAAGCTCATCGCCACGAGTCCTCCGCAAAGGATCGCCGGCCAGAGTGTGTAGTCCAAAAGTGTTTTCAAACGATGCATGTCGCCCGCGAGATAACGTATCGCCCTGCGCAAACGCACTCCGAATCTAAACCATGCCTTCTTGCTTCGCCTTCGCCGCGTCGGAAAAAGCCTGTTCGCCGCCGATCCATCGGTTCAGCGCTTCGGGGTCGCTCAGAGCTTCGAAAAGCGCGCTACTGAGATCGTAAGTCGTCTTGTCCATGCCCGCTTCGATAAATGCAAACGTCGATCCGTCCGCGGCTGCGGTCATCGAGGCCTTCACGTCCGCGTTGTGGCCGCCGCGAGCCTTGAGGTCGTTCGGATTTTCGAAGGCCCGCTGGCAGATACTCACATCAGTCGAGTGCCCGATGCGGCAAACGCCCGGACGTGCCGGATGCACACTGCACCGGTTGTCGAGTAGCATCGGACAAGCGCGAACAGTGCGAAGGTGTTCGGCCAGAGAGAGCCCCGAGACGGCCTCGGCATGCGCTTTCGTCCGCGCCACCAACGCAGCGAGTTCAGGCTCCGGGAAGTTCTCTTTGATCCACGCGGCAAGCGCGAAGATTTCATGCGCCCGCGCATCGATTTTCGCGAGATGACAGCAGGCCGAACAACCCGCCTTGCAGTCCACCTTCACCTCCAGCCCTTCAAAGAGTTGCTGCTCCAGCGAGTCGAGCCGCTCGTGCGCGCGAAACGTGGCCCAATGGATGTCATTGAGCTGCTGCGCCTGTGCGAGGTCGCCCGCCGCAGCATCGCGAAACGTCGTGGCGAGGTGGAGCAAATCCTCGGGGTTCATCGAATTCCCCTTCCCTCTTTAGTTCCACCAACGGTCGTATCATTCATTCGCAGACCATGCCAATGGCTCAAAGAACCGTCAACGGGCCTGATGTTTTCAGGCGATAATGCCGTGCGGAGATTCCGATGGAATAATATGCGCCATCCAGCACTCATATCCGCATGATTCGCTTCCTTGCTCCACTCATGCTCTCGCTCTCGATGATGTCCTGCTCTGCCGCTGAAACGAACCAGCCCGA
>JAYSTZ010000219.1:0-1809 GCA_043719365.1 Verrucomicrobiaceae bacterium
AGCACGTAGTTGTTGGGCAGCGAATCCAGACCGTCGATCCATACCACCGCCATGCCTCCGGCATCAATGATATGCGCCGAGATGTCCTCGTCGCCCGC
Organism: Verrucomicrobiaceae bacterium; assembly: GCA_043719365.1. Taxonomy (GTDB): domain Bacteria; phylum Verrucomicrobiota; class Verrucomicrobiia; order Chthoniobacterales; family Chthoniobacteraceae; genus SXWH01. Next base: position 99 of record JAYSTZ010000219.1, read on the forward strand.
CTTCACGCTCAACACCTGCGCGAAGTATTCACCACTGCCGTTTTTCTGCGGCCCGACCACACCGAAATAAATTCCCGACGCCACGAGCAGACACGCAGCCGCTGCAAATGCGAGACGCCAGAGCGGGAAAAATGTGCGCTTTGCGGGCGCAACGACGGGCTCCGGACGAATCTCGCGGAGAATCTGGTGATTGAAGAAATCGCCGTGGCTCAACGCAGGTACCTCCTTCCTCAAAACGGTGCGCAGTCGCTCGTGCTGGCGACGCTGTAGGACAACATCGGGGTTTTCCTTCTCAAATGCGGCGGCGTCCGCTGGCAAAAGGGTTCCGTCGAGGTAAGCAGTAAGCTTTTCCTCCAGCGCGGTAAGTGTTGGCTCAGAGTTGTTCATAGACGTCTTGGAGTAGCGATTGCAGTTTTTTGCGGGCGTAAAAGAGGCGGGACATCACGGTGCCGATGGAGCAGCCGATTGCATCGGCAATTTCCTGGTAGTCGAGGCCTTCGATCTCGCGAAGGACGGCGACCGCGCGATGCTCGGGTGAGAGTTTCTCGATAGCGGCGTCGATGCGCTGGCGAATCTCCGCGTCGGCGATTCGTTCGGCGGGTTCCATCACCGCCTTAGGCGCAGTTGCGGCGGCAGGGTCGATTCTCCGGAGGCCGATGGTGTCGTCAAATTCCTGCCCGCCGTGGATGTGCTTCCGCCGCAGCCAGTCGAGCGTCACATTCGTCATGATGCGATACAGCCACGTGTAAAAACCAGACTGTCCACGGAAGTTCGCGAGGCTTTTCCAAGCCTTCACGAAGCCGTCCTGGGCGAGATCCCAGGCGTCTTCCTCGTTTCTAGTCATGTGGTAAATCATGGCGAAGCAGCGTTGTCGGTATTTAGTAATGAGCGCATCAAATGCCACGGTGTCCCCACGTTGCGCGCTTGCGACCAAATCCAGATCATTTGCGCCCTCAGCAGGATTGCCGGGCTCTCCGTTTGACGTGTTGGATTCCGGGTTATTCAATTGGTTTTCGCCGGAGGTTCCTGAAGCGCCTTGATTTTGTCGTTCACACCGTCCGCGGCTCCTTTGTCACGGGCTTCCTCGTAGGCGCGGAGAGCGTCTTTTTTCTCGCCGAGCATCTCGTAGATGAGGGCCTTGTCGAGCAGCAGCGGCGCGTCGGGGTTCTTGGGGTCGATTCGCTTGCTGATTTCCTCCATCGCCACCTTCAAATCCGCGTCTGCTTCGGCCTTCTTGCCGAGACCCATAAAAGCGCGAGCGCGGCGAATGAGCCACGAACTCCTTATGCGGGAATCACGAAGTTCGTTGTCGATTGTGGCGAGCGCCGCAGCCCATTGGCCGGCGTCCATTTGTGCCTCGACCCGGTCGATTGCCAAAATTCCCGCACCCGTTTCGCGGATGCCCTCTTCGAGTCCAGCGATGCGCTCTTTATTCATTTTCAAACGCTTCTGAATGTCGCTCCTCAGCAAATACCACTCGGGGTTTGCCTTGTGAAGGCGGAGCCCGGCGTCGCAGTCCTCCAGCGCTTTCTTGTTCTCATTTTGCGAGCGGAAAATCTCCGCGCGGAGCATCCGCAGCGCCGCATAGTCGCCGGGATCGACGACGACGGCAACGCCGGCATGATTTTTAGCCGCCGCCCGGATCATGGCGGGGCCGCCGATATCCATATTCTCGACGCACTCGTCGTAGGCGGCACCCTTGGCGACGGCC
>JAYSTZ010000220.1:0-4144 GCA_043719365.1 Verrucomicrobiaceae bacterium
GAAGAACGCGTGGGCGTGGCGCTTTTGGCGCTGGGGATCGAGTTGGGTTATTGCGCCCGGCCGGGCGAGGTGGATGTGCGGACGATCGGTGCGCCGGAGTTGCTGGATCGCGCGGAGGCAATTATTCGCGAGGAATTGGGCGATCACATCGTGTCGCAGGATGAGCGGTCCATCGAGAAAGTGGTGGTCGATTTACTGATCGAACGCGGGGCGACGGTGGCGACGGCAGAATCTTGCACGGGCGGGCATTTGGCGGATTCGCTGACGAATGTGCCGGGAGCGTCGGCGGTGTTTATGGAAGGCTTCGTGACTTACGCGAATGAGGCGAAAGTGCGCGCGCTCGGGGTGGACGTTGCTTTGATCGCGGTCCACGGCGCAGTGAGCGCGGAGGTGGCGACCGCGATGGCGGAAGGTGCGCGCGCGAAGGCGGACGTGGATTTTGCGCTGGCGACGACGGGGATTGCGGGACCCGGCGGCGGAACGGCGGAGAAGCCGCTCGGAACGGTTTTCGTGGCGCTTGCGGGAAAGACGATCGCGACGCAGGTGAAGCGATTCCGCTTCGCGACGGATCGCGAGACTTTCAAAAAGCTGACGGTGCAGACCGCGCTGGATCTGCTGAGGCGAGCTTTGCTGGCGTGAAGCGTTAGGCTTCGACGCGGACGCGAGTGCCGACTTTTACCTTTTGGTAAATGAGCGGCGCGATGTCTTCGGGCAGGCGAATGCAGCCGTGCGAGGCGGGGTAGCCGGGAAGGATGCCGATGTGGAAGCCGACGCCGTTGCCGGTGAGGCGGCAGAACCATTTCATGGGCGCGCCCTGGTAGCGGGTGCCGCTCGGTGCGGAGTCGATCTTGCTGCTGATGCCGCTGCGGACGACGCGACCGCTGCGATCGACGAAATTGCCGTAGATGCTGGAGCGGTGGTCGGCGTCTTTTTCCATGATGGAAAAATTTCCCTGCGGCGTGGAGTGGCCCGCTTTGCCGGAGGAAATGGGCGAGTCGATGTAGATCTGGTCGCCGGTTATGAGATACAGGCGCTGCTTGGAGATGGAGACGACGGCGCGGGAGTTTTCGGGATTGATGACGTCCACAAGGTCTTTGTTCACGATGGCCTTTTGCTGACGACCGATGAGGCTCGAGGGCTTCTTCATCTGGGTGGCGGCGGTTGGGGCTCCGGACGCTCCTTTTGATTGAGCGAAAGCATCGGTCGACAGGCCGCAAAGCCCGCAGGCAAGCGCGGCGGCGAGGATTCGGGGAACGCGGAATTTTCTCATGTGCAGAAAGACGGTGGCTTCATATCGGCCCCTTTCCGGTGCGGCAACCAATTTATCGAAAGGTCGCTGCGGTGCGGATTGTCAAGGCGCGGCGGGTGCGCTACATCGCAACACTCGTTCCAGACCCGTGGAAAAATTTCCTTCGTTTTTCAACCCGCTTCGGCTCGCTGCTGCCCTGCTTTTTCTAAATGTGGGACCGGCTCCGATGGCGCTGGCTGTGCCGAAAGTCGTCGCAGTGCCCGCGCCTCCTCAGCCGATGGAGCAAAAGGTGACAGTGAAGCGCGGAGGGAGCGTGGATGTGCCGCTGAAAATCTACGGGACGCGGGCGCAGACGCTTTCGTGGATCATTAAGCAGGAGCCGGTGCGGGGAAAATTGTCCGCGATGCGGGCGACGGGGGCGGAGTCGGCGGTGGTGACGTACTGGCCTCCGGCGGATCTGGGCGTGGTGGCGGATCGGTTCACGTTTTCGGTTCGGAGCAAAGAGGGCGTTTCGGCGCCGGTGGAGGTGACGATCGCGATCGCGGATGATGCGCCGCAGATCGTCGGGCCGGGGGAGTTGAATTTCGGGTCGTTGCTGGTTGGAGCGAGCCGGGCGAAGATACTGGAGTTTTCCAATAGCGGAGGCAGATTTGCGGAGGGGAGTTTCGAAGTCGGCGCGCCGTGGAAGGTGGAGGGTTTGCGGGACTACAAGCTGGCCCCCGGAGAAAAGCGCGCGGTGAAGATCGTGTTCGCGCCGGAGCGGCGGGGAAAATTTGAGAGTCAGGTGACGTTTACGTCGCAGGCGGATGTGGCGGTGATTTTGCACGGAGTCGCGGAGGAGGCGCTGGTGGTCGCGCCGACGGATTTGGTGCTGGCGCAGGATGCTGGGCGTCGGCTGCGGGCAGGGTCAATGGAGATCCGGAACAATACCGACAACGCGCTGGAGGTGGAGGTCTCGGCGAGCCCGCGTCTGATCTTCAAAAATACGTTGTCCCTGGCGGCCCATGGAGTGGCGACCCTGGCCTTGCAGACTGCGGAGACGGATGTGGCGGCGCTGGAGGATACGCTTAGATTTTCTTCGGGTGCGTATGCGGTACGACTGCCGGTAACGGCGAAAGCGCTGCCTGCACTGGTGGCGGCGCGGCCGGAAAATGTGGTTTTCCAGAAAGGAACTGCGAATGCGAAAGAACGGGTGTTTTTCGAAAATCGCGGTGGGATGGAGGCGAAAGTGGTGCTGTCGGTCGGCGCGCCGTTTGCGGTGGAGGAGAGTCGGTTTGCGCTCGCACCGGGAGCGGAGAAAGAGGTCGCGATCTCTCTGAAAACGGAGTCCGTGGCTGGCTCTCGGGCAATCCTGAAGGTGGATGTGGATGGTGGTGGATTTGAGATCTCCGTGGTGGCTGGAGGTCGAGCAGAGACGGAATCTGCGCCCGCTGTGCCGCGAGTCGCGAAGATCTCGGCGGTGCGGGTGGAGCAAGAGGAGAGCGAGGTGTCGGATCTGCCGTCGGCGAGCGTGGCGATGCCGCCGATGGTGGTGGATTCGATCACGGGGAATTCCGCGAGAGTGCGGTGGAAAGGCGCGTGGCCGAATGGTGTGGAGTTCCGATGCTTTCAGCGGCTGCTGTCGCTGGATGATGACGGGGACCTCGTCGTGAATTTTCAGGAGTATTCCGCGTGCAAGTTCTCCCGCGAGGACGGGGCGAATGTCGTGAATTTTGAAAACCTCGAACAAGATCAGGAGTATTTTTTCCGGATTGATGAGGTGAGCGCCTCCACGCCAAAGACCGTGCTTTTAACGCAGTTTCACACGCTCGCGCCGCCAGTGCGGGGGAGTTTTTTTTCCCTGACACGCGTCCTGATCGCGTTCGCGCTCGTCCTCGGGGGATTTTCCGCTTGGAATCGGATTCGGATGCGATCGGGGAGCGGTTTTTGAGGCTCGGAAGCCAGGCCAAGTGCGACATTTCTGAAAACACCCTTGCGCCACTCGCAGGCGCGTTCCTATTCTGCCGACAATTCCATGGCCACGACTACGACTGCCTTTGAAACGCCGGACACGCTCGCGAAAGCCCAGGCCGGACTCGAAAAATCCGGCTACGTCACCGACCTGCTTGGCGAGAAAATGGTCATCAACATGGGTCCGAGCCACCCGGCTACGCATGGCGTGCTGCGGCTCGTTTTGGAAATGGACGGCGAGATCATCACGAAGGCGACTCCCGACATCGGTTACCTGCATCGCGGCGACGAAAAGATCGCCGAGAACATGCACTACAACCAGTTCATCCCCTACACGGATCGGCTGGATTACCTCGCGCCGCTCGCAAACAACGTCGCCTACGCGATGGCCGTCGAAAAACTCATGGGCTGGACCCTTCCTCCGCGAGGGCAGGCGATCCGCGTCCTCTGCTGCGAACTCGCCCGCATCAGCTCGCACCTGCTCGGTGTTGGCTGTTTCGCGATGGATTGCGGTGCGATGACCATTTTTCTTTACACGTTCACCGAGCGCGAAAAGATCTACAATCTCATCGAAATGCTCACGGGTGCGCGTTTTACGACGAGCTACACGCGCATCGGCGGCATGACGCGCGATTTGCCCGACGGTTTCACGAGTCAAGTGCGCGCGTTTATCAACCAGCTCCCGCCGATCATTGATGAAGTGGATGCGCTCATCTCACGCAACCGCATCTTTGTCGATCGCACCGAAGACATCGGCACGATCACAAAGGAGCAGGCAATCTCGTTCGGCCTCAGCGGCCCGAATCTCCGCGGATGCGGCATCGACCACGATCTTCGTAAAAAACAGCCCTATCTCGGCTACGAACAATACGATTTCGATGTGCCAATCGGTTCCAAGGGTGACTCTTACGACCGCTATTTCGTGCGGATGGAGGAAATGCGGCA
>JAYSTZ010000023.1:0-12523 GCA_043719365.1 Verrucomicrobiaceae bacterium
GTGGTTTACTTCAGAATCTGGGGCCAGCCGAGCCTGCACCACGCGGCCAAAGACTGGACGCTGTTCGTGCAGAAGATGGGAAGCTTTGAAGAGAACACCGACAAGGAGCCGCCGCAGCGTTAGTGGATGAGAACAAGAAGCATATACTGAAGAACAGAAATGAAACCCATCCTCACACTCCTCGCCACCCTGTTGTTTGCGCCGCTGGCATCACTCCGCGCAGAGGATGCGCCCGTGCCGCCGGTGAAAGCCGACATCTTCGAGATCGAGGGCAACAAGGCATTTGTTTACGCCTCACCCCGACCGTCCGAGGGCAAGCCATGGATTTGGTATGCTCCTACGATCAACGGTGTGTTGATCGCGGAAAAGAAATGGTATTTCGATGCCTTCATGAATGCGGGGGTTGCCGTCGCCGGTTTCGATCTTGGCGAAGTGCGCGGCGCGCCTGCTAGCACCGCCAAGTTCACGCATTTTTACGATGCCATGATCAAGCGCGGCTACTCGCCAAAGCCGATCCTGCTGGGCCAGAGTCGCGGTGGCATGATGACCCTGGCCTGGGCATTTCGGAATCCCGAAAAAGTGCAGGCCTGGGTGGGCATCTATCCGGTGTGCAATCTTTCAAGCTGGCCGCTGAAAAACTCGAAGCCGGAAACACTCGCCGATTTCGCCATGACTGAGGAAAACCTCATCGCCAGACTCAGTGAGTTCAACCCCATCACCAACCTGGCCGGTCTAGCAGAGCGAAAGGTGCCGTTGTTTTCCGTGCATGGCGACAACGATGTGGTGGTGCCCTACGACGACAACACCAAGCTGCTCAAACAACATTACGAAGCTGCGGGCGGCACATGCAGCGTGAAGATCATCGCCGGCGAAGGCCACGCGGAAATCCCGGCGTTCTTCCAATGCCAGGAACTGCTGGATTTTGTTCTCAAGCACTCCCGACCGTGAAAATTTCAGAACCCAGAGAGGTTCACAAGTCGAAAAGTCTTCGCCCTCCCAGCTAATGGCGGTGTCCGGCGAGAATGGTCAGCTTCTCCGTCACCTGAAGTTTCTTCTCATCGACGGTTGGGTTTTCCATGGCGGTGATTTTCATTTCCCTAGAGCTCTTACTGCTGCGACTTTAGAGCTTGAACTGCGGGATTTTCATCAGCTCGCCATTCTTCAGAGCGGATTGATGCGCGACTATTCCCGCGACCGTCAAATTGAGCGCCATGGCGACATCAACGAGCGGTTTGCGATCTTCGAGAATCGCGGTGACAAACTCGTTCATCAGATGGCCGTGCGAGCCGCCATGGTAGCCGGGTGCAACGCCAGGCGGCAGCGGTGGACGCCCTAATGGTGGCAACTTCGTTTCCAACCCTTCATACTCGGTGTAGAAGGAACCGCGTTGTCCCCGAATGCGTCCCATTTCCCCGCCGGAGCCGGGCGTGTCCCAACTGACGGCCATCCGCGATGTGCCGCCTTCACTCGTCCGGAGCAGCGCGACCTCCGTGCCGAACGGCTTGTTGTAAGCATTGTTTCCCGGTTGCAAATGCTCGATCACGCTCGGCATTCCGAGACAGGAAACTTCCGTGAAACTTCCGCCGGTTACGCAAACGTAGTAGGCGTTCGAGTGCGTGGGATAAAATTGCGGCGGCAGACCGATGCGCCAGCCTTTGTAGGAATCAATCGGCTGCTCCATGTAGTGATAGTATTCGCCTTCGGAATAGACGAGCTTGCCCAAGCCGCCCGCGTCGTAAATCTGCCGCATGGCGAATAGGTCCTCATGAAAAGCGGACGTCTCAAACATCATATATTTGAGGCCGCCCTTCTTCACTGCGGCAAAAACTCGCTCGGCATCTTCGAGGGAACCGAAAACGGCGGGCACGGCGGTGGCGACGTGCTTGCCGTGTTTCAAAACTTCGATGCAATGCTCTGCGTGATGCGGCGCATCCGTGCAAACAAACACTGCCTCGATCTTGTCATCCTTGACCAGTTCTTCGAGCGACGGATACATCTTTGCGCAGCCCGTCACCTTCGCAAGTTCGGCGCAGCGCTCCGGAATCAGATCGCTGACCCCGACGACATCGACATTCGGATGATTCTGGAAAAAGAACTGCGCTGAAAATTTGCAGACGCCATAGCCAACGAGGCCCACGCGGATTCTCCGGTCGGACACCGGCTTCCATCCCTTCGAGGCGTTGGGGTCGGTGGCTGATTTCTCGAAACCGGCAATCGGTTTCTGCGGGGTTTGCGCCTGCGCGTTCAACCCCAGCGCGGCAGCGCCAAAACCCATGGTCTGGAAAAACGAGCGGCGGGTGGTGGAGGATTGCATGGATGTGTTCTTAGTTGGCTTTGGAGTGTGTGCGAGCAACGCCTAGACTTTATGGCACCCGATTCAGGCGGGCACTCACTTGACACCTTTCATACGGGTTGGGCGACGTCGGTTGCATCAGGCTCATCTCGGGCTAACCTTGCCTCCCGATACCGTCCGAATGGAACGACGTTGCAGGTGTTTCTTCTTTTTAGTTTTTGTGTTGCGGTGTGACTTTGCTTTCGATGGTTGGCGAGGCGTAATTAGGTCCGGCGGAAGCTGATCCCGCAATGCACGAACCGCATCGCTCAGAGCACGACCATGCAGTTGCGGGTGATGCTTGCGGAGATAGGCGCGGATCTCCGCAAAACTTCGTATGTTCGGAGTAAGGTCGCTGACTGACACTGACACGCGTGTAAGAGTGTCCGATGAAACTGGAATGGTGGGAGCCGAAGGTAATCTTCGATCTGGTTTGGTTGAGTGAACGCGCCCGATGTGCTTGCTGAGATTGAATATGCGGACTTGCTGGCCGCACAGACTGCAATTGGTCATTCCGGGCCGAGTTGCAATGCGCTTACTTTTGCACTCGTTAGCGGCTACGGGTTTTGGGTGAGAGCGAAACTCTTCGATACAAAGTTCTCTGTGGAAGTTATATTCGGCCTCCGGAAAGTTACGGTGGCAGGTGGGGCACTTACGTAAAGGGCATCTGACTTTCTTTCGGATCGCAGCTTGACGGTGCGCCTCAGTAACATCGTTGAACACACGATAGCCGGTGTCCCATTCTGCTCCCCTGTTAGAATGATCTCTGTTGGTCATTGCGTGTCATTGTCGCCTAGACTTTATGTCTGTCCTCCCAGGGAGCGCAGCGTTGTCGGAAAAGCGAAGCGGTGTGCTTGAAGTAGTGGCGAAATTGGGGGTTGCGCGTGATTAACCTTGCCGAGTCACTCTTCGGAGCAGACGAGCGCGGGCTGTGGAAGCATGGGGAGCGCCAATCGTCATGAATTCATCTGGTCTGAAAGGGAGGTTTCAGGCTGATTCACAGTGGTCGACGGCGGCGTGCGCCGCGAGCATTCGAAGCACCTCCACTGCTTGAAGCTGAAGTGACGCGGGGACACTCAACTTCGATTTTACCCGGCCTGGTTCTGTTAGGGCTTGGCCCGCCGCCCGCAGGCCGGACGCCGCCGCAAGATAATTTTTCCCACTATTGGCACCTTCTCCTTTGTAGTATTGCCATGTCCCAAGTTGGTTGGTGGAGCGCTCGTCAGAATCACAATCCGATGATTCAAGACGCTTTATCGAGGCTTCCATTATTGAAAAAATGCTGGAGCCGCCTTTGTTGCGCCGGTCCTTAGAGGAACGACTTGCGGGTGCTGAAATTTCAACATTTTCCGCGACGGGAGTCTTCCTGCTTTTACGCGGGCGTTTTGGAAAATCGTGGCGGGTCATTTCTGCAATCTGCATGGATTCCGCCATAATCCCAATTCCCTTTTCTGCGATACTTTCTATCGCTCGCACTGAGCGAGGGGAGTTTTCCTTGAAACGCCATCGATATAAGTGAGGCGTTAACCCCGGAACGGGATAAGCTGATTGCCTGAAATGACTCACGACATCGTCAAACACTTGCTTAGGGGACGGTTTAAGAAGATTCACGAGATCCGCAGACGCCAACACCGAGAATTTGCGAGCTTGCCAATCGAGATTCAAGCGGTTGTAGAGCGATGACTCAATCAACGCCACGGCGACGTAGCGGGTCGCATCGTGTGTTCAAAGTGGCTCCATGAGAACGAAAAAAACCAAACTCCGCGTTGATAACCGAGTAATTGCTGTGATGGGCCGCTGGACCAGTGCTGCGCCATGATCCAGGCGGATGAATTCGATCTGCTCTCCGGGGGGGTGCGTCGAGCGACAGGCCGATCAAATAAACGCTTCCCTGCGAGGCGCGATCTCAGGCAGGCGAGCAAAACCACAGCTTGTTCCCCTCGCTGTCGAGAAAGCTGCCCACGTCGAACTCATCGTAGGTCTGCACGGGATCGGAGATGGTGACGCCGCGAGTGCGGAGGACGGCTTCAGTCTCGCGAGCGCGTTCAGTGGCGATGGTGATGCGCGGGTTTGGAGCGTCAGTTGGGGGCGCATACCAGCCGGGCTTGAGCATCAGGATGGTTTCGCCGAGGAGCCAGCCGACCCGCTCAGCACCCTCGAAGGCCGGTGGCAGCCCGAGGGTGTCGCGGTAGAAGGCGTTGGCGCGGTTGAGATCGACGACGGAAATGGCGATGACTTTGACGCGTAGAAAACCGAGTGGTGATGCGTTCATATTTTTGAAATGTGGGCCGACGAAACCGGGTGGCAAGTAGGAGACGGAAGCTTTTTGCTCTGTCGAAGGGCCTGGCTTGGTGTCAACGGCGAGTGGCAGCCGCCTTCACCGCGTCAATGATGGCCCGGTCGTCGTCGCCCTTGTCCCAGACAATCTGAAGAAACTGCTGCAGCGTCATGTTGTGCTGGCGAAGGAACGGGCGGTCACCCGCACAGCCATACATGAGGTCCGGATCCATCTTGCCGCGCAGTTTAATACGCGCCTTGGCGATGAGTCTTGGCAGCCAGGCAATCCCGTCCACCTGGGCGGCTTTGGCTGGAAGCTCGTGCATCGGCACAACGTGTCCGGTCGATTTGCCGTGCATCACGTTCAGAAAATATTCCCGCCGAATTGCCGTGACGGCGAATGCGGTCTCGAAATCGAGATCGTCGTAAAGTAGGGAGTCGTCCACGAAGTCGAACAGCTCCTGTGCCGTGCAGCCGATACTGGCGAGGAACGCCACGTCCTCGGCCCCGAACATGGTGCGAGCCGACGTGCGTCCAGCCTTCCACGCGGCGACCGCGCGATCCCAAAGATTCCGAAATTCTGATTTCCAGTCATCGCTCATTCGGGCGCAAGCATAAGGCCCAATGGTTCAAGAAAGCTACGCTTACTCGGGCTTTCCGAGATCGAGGAAGACGATGATCGAAGGATTGCCGACGGGTGTAAACTGGCCGGTAAAGGCAAGGCCGCCGGACTTTCGATCCACGCGAAAAGCGGTGATGGCGTCGGCTCGCTGATTGCAGGAATAGAGGAAATTCCCGGTCGGGTCGAAGTTGAAGCTGCGGGGATAGTCACCGCGAGTCCATTCCTCGCCGACGAAGGTCAAGGTGCCCGTTTCGCCGATTGAAAAGCAGGCGATGCCATCGTGCAGACGGTTCGCCGCATAGACTAACCTGCCATCGCGAGAAACCATGATCTCGGAGGAAAAACTGCTGCCTGCAAAACCTGGTGGCAGGCTGGACACGGTCTGTCTCGGCACCAGTCGTCCCTGCGCGGAGTCGTAGTCGAACAACACGATGTTCGAGCCTTCTTCCTGTAGGGAATAAAACCAGTGTCCATCGGGGTGGAAGGCAAAATGCCGTGGGCCATCTCCCGGCGGCAGCGGGATCGAGGCGGGATCGTTTGGGGACAGAACGCCCGCGCGGTCATCGAACTTCCAGACGAGGATCTGATCTAAACCTAAATCGGTGGAGGTGACGAAGCGCCCGGAGGGATCGGAGGCGATCATGTGCGCGTGAGGCATGTCGTGACCGCTGACGGCAAAACTTCCCTGCGGCGCATTCGTGGCCTTTTTCGGTCCGAGCGTTCCGACATCCTTTTTGACGTCGCTGGCTGCACCCAACCTGCCGTCAGGAAGAATGGGAATCACCGCCACGGATCCCCCGAAATAGTTTGCCACCAGCACGAACCGCCCGGACGGATGGATGCTCACGTAGGTGGGACCCGCGCCTCCGGAACTGACGGTATTCAGCAATGTAAGCTGCCCGTTGTCCCGATTGATGGCGAAAGCGCTGATCGAACCTGACTGGCCGTCCTCCATCTTGTCCGTCTCATTCGCCGAATACAGGCGCGTCCCGGCGGCATTGATCGCGAGGCAACTGGGGCTCGTCGCTTGTTCAAATACCTCCGACGGCGACAACTCCCCGGTGACACGATCCACCTGGAACAGGTGAATGCCGCGTCCATTTCCCGGGGGCAAATCCACCTGAGTTGGTCGAACATTGCGCAGAGGAGAACTGAACGTGCCCACATAGGCGATGAGCGGTGCCTTGGCCTCGTCTGCCTGCGCCCTGAGCAACGAGCCAAACATCAGCCCTCCAGTCGCCAATGCGCTGGAGGTTTTCAGAAACGTGCGCCGCGATATGGTTGGCGGAATCATAATCGGCAGATGCTGCATGATTCAGGCATTGTGACTATGACCAAATCCACCTCTCCTTCTGTGATGAGGCGGTTTACCGGCGATGCCACGGCGCGTCAAGATCTCCGCCCGGGGTGATTATGCAGATTAGTTTCCTGGGCTGCGAGACCGGCTAAACTGTCCCGCGCACCACGCCCGCATCCACTCGCAAGGCCGCGCCGTTGGTCGCTTGCCAGTGGCGAACAGACGTAGGCGATCATGTTGGTCGAACCGGTGACGAGCACCGGTTTGTTTTTCAAGAATCAGATCCATGGGATCATCGTCGAAGGATCTCCTCCAGTTTGCAACGCCGCCGCAAAACTGATGCGCGACTGCCTGTGGTTGCGTCGTGCCGTTTGCCGCACGATGATCCACCGGTGCCCCAGAATCGATTCGAATGAAACGCGGACACGAAAACGAAGTATGAAAAAAACGATCAGCAAACTGTGGCTCCTCGGACCTCCGATCTCGCTGCTCCTGGTCGCCGCAGCGCTTTACGTAAAGCAACCCTGGGCGCGTGATATGGTCGATACCCATTGTCCGTGGATCAAGGAAAGCGTGGGCAAATACGCCCCGCCGTTCGACGTGGTCTTTGTGGGAGCTCCGGAAACGCCTGCTGCTCAACCCCAGGTGTCGGCACCCGTGATTCCTTCCCGAGGCGCTTCGCCCAATGCGGCCCCTGCTGTGAAGCCCTTTGATTTGCAGAAGGTCTTTGCCGATGCAGCGCTCTGGCCGAAAACTGTCGTGTTGAAGAGGCCAGCGGAGTTTCCAGCCGTCCGTAATGGGAGGGTGATCGGATCGCTGAAAGTTCCAATCGGTGGGGAGGCCCGTGTGGTAAAAGTGACCAACGGCAAGGTCGGTCTGGAGTATCAGGGCGGCGGGGCCTGGCTCGTTCCCGGGGACACGGATTTCGTTGAGCGAGCGCAATCGGCTTGGCACTGAGCAGGCGCTGGGGGCGGGATTTTTGCTGGGTCCGCTCGGTGGATTTTGGAGAAGGTTGGATCGTCGGAGCTTCGCGGTCGCGGCGTGTCCCAGGCGAGCGGTGCAAAGTCCTCGGTTATTCAAGTCCGGGAGGCAGTCGATGCGCTCCTAAACGCGCAACCACCCAATACCTAAAAAAAGGAACCCGCGTGAGGGGATTCCTTTTCCCCGACACTCCGCACCGAACCAACCCGCCCGCAGGCGGATCAGTTTAGCAGCGAAGCATCGAGGCCGACGTGGGTGTCGAGCAGGCCGTGCAGGGCTTCGGTGCGGCGGGTGAGACGAAAAGTTGACTCGGGGTTAAATTCGTCTTTGGCGGCTCAGACCGAGCAGGCTCAAGCTCCCGATCAGCAAGATGGCGGACGACGGCTCGGGCGCAGCAACGGGATCGAGGCGGAGGGCGTGCGTTTGGCCACCGATGAGGCCGGTTGCCGCGATCTGGCCGCTGTCGTTGATGCTATTTCCATACTGCTGGATAGTGAGACTGGTTACTCCGGAACCAGGTAGAACGAGAGTGAAAAGGTCATACGTCGCTTCGCCATCGTAAAGAAACGCAGCCGATCCGGCCATGCCGGTCACATCTCCAAAAGCGTTGATGCCATAAGCTGCGCCGAGGACGCCGAGGTTGGTCGGCGTCGTGCCTGTCCACCTCACCGCATACCCTCCGCTCGATCCCGCGACCTGGCCGGAAGAGTTGATGCTATAACCCACGCTCTCCGCGCCGAGGCTGCCGAGCGCTTCGACGGTCGTTCCAGTCCACCGAGCCGCCTGCAGGCTGGAATTACTGAAGCTGGCCTGAGCCGAACCAGCAACCTGCCCAGACTCGTTAATTCCGTATCCAAAGCTCAATCTGCCGCCGAGGGTGCCGAGGTCGGTCGGAGTCGTCCCTGTCCACCGCACTGCATGCCTGTTGCCTGCAGCATTGAAAGAATACCCCGCAACTTGCCCGGAATCATTGATGGCGAAGCCCTGGCTGGCAATACCGTCCGTAGTGCCAAGGTCTTCCGCGCCGCCACCCGTAACTCGCACCGCACGCGCGTTGCTACCGCCATTGGGATTAAAGCCCGCGATTTGCGCGGAAGCATTGATGCCGTAGCCCACTGGGCCGAGGTTGGTCGGCGTTGTGCCCGTCCACAGCACCGCAAAAGGATTACTGCCAGGGAAGTAGCGGTCGCCCACGACCTGGCCGGAGGCGTTGATGCCATGAGCCTCGCTACTGGTGCCTCCCGAGGTTCCGAGGTCGGTGACGGTGTATTGCGGCGGGCTTGCATGGACGCGCGTAGGGAGGACGGCAAAACCCCAGAACGCGGTGATCGTTGTCGCGAGCGTGAACAATGTGCGGGTTGGATGGACGGATTTCGGGTTCATTTGCAGGGGTGAATTGAAGGGTTCTGAAACCGCAGTGCGACAACAGCATGTTCTTGAACGGGAACAGAGTCAGCGCGGAGGATCATTACAGTCAAGTTCCGAACTCGGAACATGAAGCACGTCCGCAACCTGGTGGGTCCGCATGTCAGGCGGATCCGAAACGCCCAGGACATGACGCAAGACGACCTCGCCGCGAAGCTGCAGCGAGCGGGATGGGACGTGAGCCGGGTGTCTGTCGCAAAGATCGAGGCCCAACTCCGTTGGGTTGCGGATTGCGAGCTGTTCATGCTGGCGAGGGTGCTTGATGTGTCGTTGGAACAATTGTTTCCAAGCTCCAAGGAGGTCGTGCGATTTGTCAGTTCGCCGGGATTCAAACGGAATTGATCGCCCGGTCGTCAGCCCACGGTCCGAGCGCGTCGTGAAGGTCACGGCAGGAAATCCTTCAGCGATTTGTTTTCCGGAAAAGGGATGTCCGGCTCGTCGGCGAAATAGACTTTCACGAAGCGCTCGGAATGTTCCGGCCAGCCCCGGCATTTGAGCAGCCAGTCGCTCACGAATTCCTCGACCGTGATGCGGGCCTGCCCGCGTGCGACCTCCATATAACCAGCACTTTCGGCCAGCTGTTCGAGGTGAGGCGAAATCTCGCAGCGCAGGGTGCGGAGATGGTCCCATTTGTCGAAACGGCCCCAGCCGGACTCGGTCCATTCCTGCACGCTGCGGGAATCGACGGCGACTGGGAGTTGCGCTTTGAATGCGGGTGCGATGACGAAGGCAACCTTGCGCGTGTCGTCAATCAGGATGTTCCAATCCTTGCTCCGCAGTTCGATCTCGTAGCGGTAAGTTGCGGTGAGGCGGATGCGAGAGGTGGTGGTGCCCAGCCATGATCCGGCTGTCTTGCGGAGGATCTCGGTCTGGGTGAAGCCGTTGGTGTGCAGTGTCCCGCCAGCAGTCCGAAACGGCACCATCTCGGCGGGTGGTGACATCGAGCGGGCCTTGCTTTGCGGACTGCGGCGATCAAAGCGCCACCACCCGATGACAAGCGCACAGATCACGACCGCAGCGGTGATAGGTTTGAGGGAGTTTTTCATTTCGCTTTTCCTTTCTGTTGAATGTGAAAGGGCCAGCTCACCGGTGAAGATGAGCTGGCCCGGTGTTGACGTTTCCTTGGTTAGTGGCGGCGACGATCCGCCCGGCAGGCGACACGCTCCCGGTCGGCCACGATGTGCGCCCGCCACGCTGGGATTCTCGCCGAGTCGGCGACGGCCTGTGTGCCCATGAACGCCAACAGATCCTCAGCGAGTTTCGCCTTGAGCTGGTAGATGTGGCCGAACCCTGCCCCGGAGGACCGGGCCGTCTCGCCGAAGTTCTTCCCTTCCAAGAGCCCGAGGACAATCACTCCGTAGCGATAGTCGTGGGTGGCGAGGAATTGCTCCCAGTCGAGGTCACGGGCGGCGGTCATGGCGGGATCCTCCCGTTCTGAGGCGAGCAGATCATCGAGGGTGATGGCCTCGTCGGTCTCGGGATCATAGCCAACCTCCTCCTGCATCGAGAGGAGACTGCTTTTCGCGTCGAGCTGGGTGGTCGAGGCGAGGGCGTCAGTTCTTCCGCAACTGCTGCCGCGCCGCCCGCTCTTCATATGGAGAATCACGTAGTAAGCGATGTTCCCGGCGGTGACCTTTTTCCCCGCCCGCTCGACGCTGTCGAGCATCCGGGCCGCCGAGTAGAGGGCGTCCTGGACCAGTTCTTCACTATCCTCGGCTCCGACCGGCATGACGACTCGCGGAATGACTGACCGGAGGCGTGGAGCAATTTCTTCGAGCAGCATGGTGCCTGATTGTGGACTCATGGTGTTGGGTTCCTTTCGTGTGGAGGAAAGGCGACCGGCGACGGATGGAGGCAAAGCTCCGCCCGACAGCGGTCACCAGTTTGGTTGACTGATGCCGCTGTGGGCGGCGGTGAATGCTCCTAGCCGACGGCTAAGGCGGGGGATGGAATGGCTATGCCGTCCCCTTTATATTCTGTGAATAAAAGCCGGTTTTCCGACCTCGAAGGATCTCCGTTTCCGCTGAATCTTCAAGCGACGGGTCCAATTGCCTCGGATCACGTCGCCAGAATGTCCGGCATGCTCTCCGCCGCCTTCCGCATCGCATCCATTTCGATGTGGGTGTAGTTGGCGCTGATCTCGGGGCTGTCGTGGCCGATGAATTCCTGAACGATGGCTGAACTGATGCCGGCGTTTTTCATCAAGCTCGTGGCTGTGTGTCGGAGGCAGTGGAAGCTGATCTCGTTCTGCGTGCGCTTCACACTCCGGCCATTTCCCGTTTTCTGGTGAGTGCGGGTTTTCACCAGCCCGACACCTGCCATTAGATCGTAAAATTGACGGCTCAACATTCCAACCATACCAGTGCGCTCGACAATCCCGTCAGCGCGAGCGAACAGCGGTTGCTTGGGATCATCTGGCGAGGGGAGCGATTGGATATAACGCTGCAATGGACGGGCAAGGGGAATGATTTGCTGGCGACCCGTCTTGCCGGTGACGAATCTTAATTCATTTCGATCCAGATCCAAATTCTGCCAGGTCAATGTCGCCAGGTCTTTGAGCCGCTGCCCGGTGTAGAGCCCGAAAAGGATCATTCCCGTCCACTCCTCGTCAGCCGCCGCCAGAATTCTCTTCAACTCAGGAAACGTGAATGCCCGGCGCTGATTTTCAGTTTTTGCTGCAACTCTTTTTACACGCTCGGCAACATTCTCGTTCAGCAGTCCATCGGATTGGCCTGGCTCAATGCTCCCCGCAGGATTTTGATGGCGAGGTTCGCGGTCGCCGGAGACAGGCGGGCTGCCAAAGAATCTCGAAAACTCGCGACATCCTTGCTTGTAAGGTGGGCGAGATCCATTCCCGCCCTGTCGCCCAAGAATGCATCAAATTGAGCGACAATGTTTTGATACTTTCCGAATGTCCCCGGCTCGACTTCGACGCGCTTTCGTTGCAGCCAATTATTCAGAAATTCATGCACGCTCGATGACGGCAAAGCGCTTCCGACGACCATGGCGTAGAGGTCGGAGATGACCCGCCGAGCTTGAGTTTCCGTCATTTTCCGCAGGGCTGCTTCCTCCCAAGCGTTTGTGAGTTTGAGCGCGAGCTTTCGATCCGTCGTTTTCGTGCTCCGCTTGAGTTGACGGCCATCGGGCGCGGTGAAACAGCCGATCCAGAATCGAGAGTTTTGACGTCGCCAAAGTGAAGCCATAGGTGAGAATCTAGATGAGAATGCGCGGCGGCGTCAAAGACGTTTACTGATGTCCATTTACAGAGAAGGACCGGGCCTTACACTGGTCAGATTGCTCACGGGGGTTCGAATCCCCCCCATCCGCCACTCTTAGAGACTGTGAAATTAGTCGGATTATGGTGATTTTAGGAACTGATCGCGTGGATGTCACGTCGTAGAGCTAGCCGCCCACTCGCTCGCGCCGCGCGATGCCGCAGCGGACTCCGCGCCGCAACCTCATTGGTGTCATCCGCGACTTCCTTGCCAAACACAAAGCCCCGCCCGACCAAGACGGTACGCTGCTCGACACGACCCGTGTCCTTTTCGGCTCCCACCTCGACGGGCCGCCCTTTATCGAGGGAACGTCG
>JAYSTZ010000221.1:0-1808 GCA_043719365.1 Verrucomicrobiaceae bacterium
CTGCGGATCGCGGAGGGCGTCGGCCACGAAAGCCTCCACTTCCTCCGGCGTCGGCGGGAGCCCTGTGAGATCGAAAGTCGCGCGGCGAATGAGCGTGCGAGCATCAGCATCCGGCGCGGGCTTTGCGCCAGCGCCTTCCATCTTCGCGAGGATGAATGCGTCCACTTCGTTTCGCACCCATACGGTGTCTTTCACGGCGGGCGCCGGCTGCGCTTTCACAGGCTGGAATGCCCAGTGGCCGCGGCCTTTCTCCATGACATTCCCGCTTTTCTCCGCCGCTACGGCGACCGGCTGCGCACCGGTGCGCGGGTCGGATGCGCCCATTTTCACCCACTCGATAAGGTCGTTCACCAACTCGGGCTTCAGCGGCTTTTTCGGCGGCATCTGCAAGTCTTTGTCCCAATACCGCACGGCGGTGATGAGCAGGCTGTCGTCGGGCTTGCCGGGAATGATGGAAGTCCCGGACTCGCCGCCTTTCACCCAGCCCTCGCGGTTCGCGAGATTCAGTCCGCCCTTCGTCTTGCCCTTGTCCGCGTTGTGGCACTCGTAGCAGTGGTCGGCCAGGATGGGCCGAACGCGCTTTTCGAAAAAGTCCGCCGCCTCCTCCGGCGTCGCACCAAACGAAGATGCGGAGATGCACAGAGCCATCGCGGCTGAAACGGAGATAGGACGGAGTATGGACACAGGCAGAGTTTTTCTGTCGAGACAACCGCACCAGCGCGCGTTTGTTAAATACCGAAGGCCCGGTAATGTTACAGCGGCGGGTGAAGCCCTGGGTTGGTCTTACAAATCGGATGCAGCGAGCAGCGACTTGATCACGTGCCCGTGGACGTCCGTAAGGCGCCGATCGATTCCATTGTTTCGGAACGTGAGCTTCTCGTGGTTGATTCCAAGCAAGTGCAGCATCGTCGCGTGGATGTCGTAAACCTCCGTCGGAGCGTTGCGGTTTTGCGGTTTGTAGCCCCATTGGTCACTCTCACCGGCAATCACGCCGCCTTTGATTCCGCCGCCGCACATCCAGTTTGTGAACACGTAAGGATTGTGGTCGCGGCCTTTGCCGCCCTGCGAACTTGGCATCCGACCAAACTCCGTCGTCCACAAAACGATCGTGTCGTCGAGCAATCCGCGCTCTTTGAGATCGCGGATAAGCGCCGCTGCACCGTGCGCAAATCCTCGCGCCAGCGGACCGTGGTCGCGCTCGATGTCTTCGTGACTATCCCAATTCCGCCGTGGAAATCCATTGTCGTTGCCGCTCCAGATTTGCACAAATCGCACGCCCCGTTCCAGAAGGCGGCGGGCCGCGAGACATTTGCGCCCGAAGATGTCGATTTCCTCGGCAGCGTTGATGTCCTTGGGCCAGTTCTTCACGTCGTTGCGAATGCCATACATCTCCAACACGCGCGCGGGTTCCTTGGAAACATCGAGCGCCTCGGGCGCGGCAAGCTGCATCTTCGCGGCAAGTTCGTAGCTGCGGATGCGTCCATCTAATCGTTCGTCGCCCGGACGCGTCGCTGCGTGCGCGTGGTTCAGCGCTGCCAGCAACGCACCGCCTTCGCGCTCGCTCGCCGGGGTGATGAAGTCCCCGCGTTTGTCCGGGAAAAGATCCACAATCGGCGTCTCGCTGCCGGGATAGATGACCGTGCCCTGATTCTGCGTGGGCAAAAAAGCAGCGTCCCAGTTTTTCGTGCCGTTCGACGCCAGCCCACGATGATCCGGCAGCACGACAAACGTCGGCAAATTGTCATTCATCGAGCCAAGCGCGTAGCTCACCCAGCAGCCCGCAGCGGGGAAACCGGGGCGATTGAATC
>JAYSTZ010000222.1:0-1808 GCA_043719365.1 Verrucomicrobiaceae bacterium
AGCAGGCCGCGGCACCCACGCAGTGAAGCGATTCGCCTTCCCCCGCCGTCGTCCCCGCTCGTGGTGAAACTGCGCGCAGTGGCGGGTGGCTGAAACCTCCAAAAGACTCGCTTGACAAGGCTCCAGCTTCCCGCGCCTATCCCGCCCGCACGGCGATGGATTTCCGCCGGTGCGGGCGCAAGCCCGCCGAACCGCCCTCCGGTTTTTTCCGCGGGGCCGATGATTCCTACCACTCCGGTAGAATCATGTCCCCATTCAGAATCACAACACTCACGAAAATGCACCGCACATTCAGCGGGGTGCCGCGCACATGATGTTGAAGACTTACCTCGCGGTCATGGCTGGTGGCGCTGTTGGGACGGGCCTCCGCATGTGGCTCTCCGGGCTGCTCGCGGGGAAGTATGGCGAGACGTTTCCCGTGGGCACGCTCGTCGTGAATGTCATCGGCAGTTTCATCATCAGCTTTTTCGCCGGGCTGGTCGGGCCGGACGGGCCGCTGCTCGCTTCCTCGCTCGTGCGGCAGGTGGTGATGGTCGGCATTCTCGGCGGCTTCACCACGTTTTCGTCGTTCAGTTTTCAGACGCTCAATCTTCTCCACGACGGCCAATGGGCGCGCGCCTCCGCCAATGTCGTGCTCTCGGTGGCGCTGTGTCTGTTCGCGGTGTGGCTCGGTCACGTCGCATCGCAAGCCCTCCACCAACGCTAATCATGCACGAACCCAATCGGCCACCTTCACCCGCTGCGCCCGTCGAGGCCACGCTGCTGCGCATCTTCATCGGCGACGCAGACCGGCACAACGGGCATCCACTCTATGAGGCCATCGTGCTCGCCGCGCGCGAACAGCATCTCGCCGGTGCGACCGTGCTGAAAAGCCCGCTCGGCTTTGGCAAGAACAGCCGTCTGCACACGGTAAAAATTCTTCAGCTCTCGACTGACCTCCCAATGGTCATCGAAATCGTGGACCTGCCGGAAAAAATCCAAGCCTTCCTCCCCGTGCTCGGAGCGATGATGGACGGTGGCTTGGTGACGATGGAGAAAGTGCAGGTCGTCCATTACGAGTCGCACAACAAAGAGGCGAAGGCATAATCCGATGCAACGTCCCGAACCCACCAGCCCCCGCTGCTTTTCCCCGAACATGACCAGACCATTCCTCCTCGCACTCGCACTCGTCACGCTGCCAGTCGGCTGCGCGAAGTTTTCCCAGCGTCCGCTCGATGCCGGACAGACAGCCTCGGCCTTTGGCGGGCGTTCGCTGAATGACGCGGGGCTGCGCAAGTTTCTCGCTTCGCACCGCGCGGGCGGCGGGTCGTGGAATGTCGAACGGCTCGCGCTGGCGGCGGCGTATTTTCATGGCGACATGGCAGTGGCGCGTGCGGAGGCGGATGAAGCGGAGGCGGGCATCAAGACGGCGGGGCAGTCGCCAAATCCGGTGCTCTCGTTTTCACCGGGTTACAACGCGAGCAGCACGGGCATCTCGCCGTGGATCATCAATCCGTCGCTCGACATCCCCATCGAAACCGCTGGCAAGCGTGGCAAGCGACTCGCACAGGCACGCGCATTGACGGAAGCTGCAAAGCTCCGTGTGTCGGCGGCGGCGTGGGACGCGCGGACGAAAGTGCGCGCGGCGATGCTCGACCTTTATTCGGCGCGTGAATTCAGCGCGCTGCTCGAAAGCGAAGTTGCGCTCCACGAGGAGGCGGTGAAGAAACTCGAAGCGCAAGTGAAGGCGGGTGCCGCGCCCGCATTCGAGCTGATTCAGGAACGGCTCGGTTTCAACCGCTCGAAACTCGCTTTGCACGACGCGCAGA
>JAYSTZ010000223.1:0-10219 GCA_043719365.1 Verrucomicrobiaceae bacterium
CCCACCACCTTCGCGGCGGGGGAAAAGGATTTCTCTCTTGCTCGTGCGGCTATGACTGCCGAATCATTTTTAAAATCTTCGCAGGAGAACGGCCCGGAACCGAGTGTATCGAATTGATCAACGTGGGCACGCACGACGAGGTTTACTAAACAATCTTCCCTCCAAAAACTAAACAACTAAAACACACAAACCCTACCAAAATACATGTCCGCACAATCTGAAGGTATCGCACCAAACGCCAACCGGCTCCTATGGGCCGGATTCATGGCCATTCTCGCAGCCGGCGTCGGCTTCGCCATTCGTGGCGGAATTTTCGACAACTGGGGCAAAGACTTCGGCTTCTCGGCCACTCAACTCGGCGCAATCGGCGGCGCGGGATTCACGGGCTTCTGCTTCGGAATCATCGCTGGCGGATTCGTGGTCGATAAAATCGGCTACGGCAAACTCGTCCTAGTCGCGTTCGCCTGCCACATCATCTCCGCATTCGTCACCTTCGGAGCCACTACTCCCGAAAATGCTTACGGAATGCTGATTAAAGGCATGTTCATCTTCGCGTTCGCGAATGGAACTCTGGAAGCCGTCGCAAATCCGCTCGTGGCGACGTTATTCCCGAACAACCGCACTCAC
This sequence comes from Verrucomicrobiaceae bacterium, assembly GCA_043719365.1. Lineage (GTDB taxonomy): Bacteria > Verrucomicrobiota > Verrucomicrobiia > Chthoniobacterales > Chthoniobacteraceae > SXWH01. The sequence goes on from JAYSTZ010000223.1 coordinate 628, forward strand.
TACCTGAACATTCTCCACGCTTCGTGGCCTGCGGGAATGATTCTCGGCACACTGGTCGGATGGTTCCTTGATGACAAGATGCACGTGGACTGGAAAATCCAGCTCGCTCTCTACCTCGTCCCGACGGCCGCATACGGCATCATGTTCTGGGGACAGAAATTCCCGAAATCCGAAGCTTCCGCAAAGGGAGCCAGCATGGGCGAAATGCTCAAGGATGTCGGCATCCTCGGCTCGCTCGTTATCTGTTACCTGCTCTCGCTCTTCTTCGCAGGCAACCTCGGACTTCCTCAAAATGCCGCCTACGGCCTCGCGGGCGCATTCCTCATCGCCATCGCGATCATGACCAAAGGCTCGCTTGGGTCTTTCCTCATGTTCTTCCTCTTCCTAGCTCACATGCTCGTGGGAGCTGTCGAACTCGGCACGGACGGCTGGATCCAAAACATTACCGGCAACTTGTTCACTTCTGAGCAAGGCAAGGCGCTGTTCCTCTGGACTTCCGCAATCATGTTCGGTCTGCGCTTTTGCGCTCATTTCATCGAAAACAAACTGGGTCTCTCGCCCATCGCATTGCTTCTCGTTTGCGCACTCATCGCCTGCGTCGGGCTTCAGCTCGCAAGCGGAATGCAAACTTTCGGGATGGCACTCGTTGCCCTCGGCATCTACGCAGTCGGCAAGACCTTCTTCTGGCCAACCATGCTGGCTGTGGCTTCGGACCGCTTCCCACGCACCGGAGCGATTGCGATTTCCATCATGGGTGGAATCGGAATGCTCTCGGCTGGTTTGATCGGCGGCCCCGGCCTCGGTTACTCCAAGGACCGCTTTGCTGCGGAAGAGCTGAAGGCGACCAACCCGACTGCATTGGAACAAGTGAAGGCTGATAAACCATCGGCCTTCCTGTTCTTCAGCGAAGTCACTCCGATTGACGGTAAAAAGCTGGCGGAAGCCAAAGAGGCCAAGCCGCAGTCCGATGTTCAGAAAGCCGTCGTCGCTGCCGATCAGGCCGGCGACCGCAAGACTCTGAAGACGGACTCCTACATCCCAGCCGGAATGGCGGTCATTTACCTGCTCATCCTGCTCTACTTCAAGAGCATCGGAGGATACAAGGTTCTGAAGATCGAAGATCAGGCGGCATAATCGCAAACTCAACTCACAAACGGGGCACGGTTCACGCCGTGCCCCGTTTTGCGTTTTAAGGGGATGAACCGCGCGCGATAATTTGGCAGACTCAAAGTTGCTCCCCCCGATTATTTGGCAGACTCAAAGTTGCTCCCGGACGAAACTACACACTCCTCATGCCATTCGATCCTCCAAAACCAGCCAACGGCTCGCCCAGTTCCTCTGCGGAAATGCGCGCGCAACTCACGCGCTCAACGTCCGCGTCGTCGCGCTCGAAACGGGCCCGCGTCAACACTGCGCAAAACCCGAACCTCGACCCGCTCAACATTGCCTTGAGTGATCCGTCAATGCGGGCGGAGGTGCACCAGATGCTGGATTTTCTCAATACGCTGCAGACTCAGAACACGCGCGTTTTTACTCGCCGGGCGAAAAAGAACCCGCCGGTCCGCGGTGAAGCGGGCCGGCGGGTGTTTTTGTAATTGCTGCTTTTTACTGCGCGAGCATGGTCAGGCCGCCGTTTTCTACGGCACCGCGATTTGCAGGAGGTGTTGCGCGCCTGTGGTGTCGGTTGCGCGGACAAGAACGCTGCCGTTGTTGCTGAAGCTGCGCGTTTGCGCGGGGCTACCAACCACGTTGGAGAGCACGGTGAAGGTCTTCACTGTTGCAGAACCGATGAGGTCGCCCTCCTGTAGAAGGAGCCGCAGCGTGCCGAAGCTCGTAGTTGCCCAAAGACCGGTGTCGTTGGCTGTTGTGATACCTCCGGGACCAGGTGAAACGGATCCGGTTTTGCTGCGCATGGTCGCTACGAAGAGCGGCCCGTGACCTTCCGGCATCGCGATCGATGTGAACGCGCTCCATTGTGCTCCGACGGGGGCTTCTGGAGGTTGCGCGCCTTCACGGGCTACGAGGCGCAATCCGCTTGTGGCGTCGGACCACCAGAGCCCGTCGTTGTTTGCGGAAATGATGCCCGCCACGCTGCTCGTCTTCATCGAGCCGATGAATGCGACGCTACGATTTGCTGCATTGATGGGGTCCTTTAGTATTGAGAAGAATCCGCCGGTGACTCCGGTGGCGTCGCCCAGCGAAACGATGCGCGCTGCAGTAGAGGTGGCGTCGTCTTCGGCGAAGACGGCCACATTATTAGCGCTGGTGGCTGTTCCTGTCCCGGCTCTTACGGTGCCGAGGAAGGCCTTCGCTGCGGACGCTTGGTTTTGCGATGGTGTTCCGAAACTCTGCCAGAGAGCGCCACCTCCGTAGCCCGTCGCTGCGGTGCCAGTCACGTAGTTGAAGACCGCGGAGCCATCGTGCTTGATGGTGCCGATAGTCTGGCGGTTGTCTGCGAGTGTCACACGCAGCGACAGTCTGTCATCCGATCCGTCAGATTCCACGCCGCGGCCCTGTCCTTGTGAATTGGGCCGTGCGACAAGTGCTGAGATGATTTTCACCGTGGAGCCCAGACGTGCATCGCCCTCGCGAAGCGCGAGCGTGAGCGTGGATGAACTGCGGTCGTAGGTCCACAGCGTCGAGTCGTTCGACGAGAGAACTCCGCCGGTCCCGATTGCGAGGGATGAGGTGAAGGCCATCGCACTGCCGTCCATCGCGAGTGAAGAGAACGCTTTCCATATTGCCGCTCCAGTGGCGACTGCTCCTTTTCGAGCAACGATTGCGGCCGGTGCCGGGCCAGCTCCATCGGCATCCAGACAAATAACCGAATCGTTCACCGAGGTGACTGCTCCCGAAATGCCCGCCGCGTTGGCAAGTGAGGCGATCCATGCCACCGAACCATCGGGCCCTAGCAATGGCTCTTTGAAGCCACCATACACCGCGTTCGCAATCCCCGCGACTGCGCCGCCCTTCTTCGCGATCACCTTCATGGTCCCAGCCATATCGGATGTATTCCAGCCGAGGATTGCGGTTGTGCTCAGTGCGCCTGCCTTGAACGTCGCCGACATTGCACACTGGCCTGCATCATTGATGGAAGGCACTCCGAAGCTCACCCAAACCGCACCCGCAGGGATGCCGCTGCCGGGCAATCCTGCGCCGGGGACCGCGCCGTTTTTGCTCGCGATTGCCGTTGTCGCAGGGTCTGCGTTTACGACCGTCAAGTTGAACGATGTGCTGGCACTGTGCCCGGCGGCGTCGAACGCGGTGAGGGTCACGAGTACAGTGCCCGGAGTTAACGTTGTTCCGGCAGCGGGCGATTGTGTGATGCTGGTCACGCCGACTGCGTCGCTCGCCACGGCTTGCGTCCGGTAGTTCGGAAGCGTCGCGCTGCTCAGGATGGTCAGTGGTGCAAATGTGCCGCCAATGACCGGTGCGGTCGTATCTTGCACGGAGACCGTGAATGAACCCGTCGTCGTGTTTCCAGCGATGTCCGTTGCGCTTGCGTTCACGGTTGTGACGCCGAGCGGGAAGGTGCTGCCCGTCGCTGGAACGAAGCCTGATGTCGCGATGCCGCTTCCGACGTCAGTTGCGGTTGCGGTGTAAGCCACCGTCGCACCTGACGGGCCCGTTGCCTCGGCTACGATGTTCGCAGGCAGATTCAGCACAGGACCGACAATGTCAGTGACTTCAAACACTGTGAGCGTGTTTGAAACTTCGTTTGCCGTGATGAGCAGCGGCTTGCCATTTGGACTGTCGGCGGCAGATACCACGATCAGACCTTCTGGATTCAGATCGCCGGAACGCTTGAACGATGTCGTGTATGTGGGGGCCGTTGGATTCGTGACATCGAACATCAACACCATATGCGCACGCTCTAGACCAATGAAGGCGTAGGTGCGGTCGCCGAGCGTGGCAATGGTGACACCCTCCGGCTCCGGTCCTTTATTGTCGCTGCGGCTGTCGTCGAAGTTGCTGAGGTTTTGCGACATGACGATCAGTTCAATCATGTCTCCGCTGTCGAACACTTGATTACCCGCTTCATCGAGAATCGAAAACGAGCGCCCGCCATAAGCCAGGATTTCATCGATGTCGCCGTCCCCATCGGTGTCTCCCCGGAGACCCGGCGAGTTCGAAACCGTCAGGCGCCCCAGGGCTGCAACGCTCTTAAGCGCTGCAGCGTTCGGGAAGACGGTCGGATCAAGCACGTAACCAGCGGCTCCCAAGAGGATGGATTCATCCGGATTCAGGAAGTCGTTGCGATCGTCTCCTTCATTCGCAGTGACGTAGTATGTGTGGCCACCCACGGTGTAGGAGGCAACGGCGTCAGGCATATAAAGCCCGAATACCGGGTTGCCCGTGGTCGGATTAAGCAGGCGTGACCCCGCCGGTCCGTCGGCATCGCTGAAGTCTGCGCGCAGTGTGGAGAAGTTCTTTTTACCTAGCGGCTTGATGGACGTGAAGGTCGCGGTGGCGATGTCGAGAATTGCCACTGCATTTGCTTCCTGAAGTGTCACCATCGCCTTCGTTCCATCCGGCGAGACGGCGATGTATTCCGGCTCGAAGTCACGCGATGGGATGGCATTGATGGTTCCGTTGTTGAAGATGCGCACGCCGGCAGCCTTGAGCGCCGCGACCTGCGAGTCATATGCGGTAAAGTCCGCAGTCATCACAACCGGCGTGGCGAACCCGCCTGAGACATCGATGATGCTTACCGTGCCGAGCGTAGCGTCAGCAGCGACGTCTGCGTTGCCGAGCAATCCGCCGTCGAGTTCCGCTTCGTTTGCGACGAGCACTTTTGTGCCGTCCGGCGTGAAGGTGAGGTTGTCTGGGTTCGCGCCAACCTGCGTGGCTCCGAGCAATGTGCCGTCCGCCGCGTTAAGGAAAATCACGTAGCCGGGGTCTGTTTTCGCCGACGCGATGATCGCTGCCGCAAGAATGCTCGGATTTGCACCAATGCCTTTTCGGACAGTGACCGAGGTCACGTCGTTGCTTGTGAGGCCCGGCACGCCGAGTGTCGCGGGAGTGATGGTCGTGACGAGCACCGGTGCCGCAGGGTTCGTGAGATCAACGACCTGAATGCCGACATTGGATGACGCAAACGCGCGCTTGGAGAGCGGGTCGAATGCGGGGATCTCAGCGCCAGCAAGTGCGATGCTGCCTTTCAACGTGGAAGTGAATGTGTTGCTCGGCGGAAAGACGAGCGGGATGGTGTCATCGTTATTGATGGTCGCCGATGCACTGCCGGTGCCGATGACGGTCGTCGTTCCTGCGGTGTTTACGAGGCCGGAGAGCGTGACGGTAATCGTCTCGTTGCTCTCAAGAACGGTGTCGCCGTTGACAGTGAACGTGAGTGTTTGCGTTCCGCCACCGGGACCAAAGGTCAGCGTGCCGGACGGGAGCGCGACGTAGTCGGTGCCCGCTGTCGCGGTGCCGCCGGTGACTGCGTAGTTCACCGTGAAGGCCGCTGTCGGAGCGTTCGCGTTCACAGTGTGTGTGATTGGCAGAGTCACCGTGACCGTCCCACTATTGCCTTCCGTAACCGCGGCCGGCGCAATCACGACAGTGGACGTGTAAACCGCTCCGGTCTTCACCGCGTCGAGGTTGCCGTTTTGCGCGAGCTGCTGGATGCGCGTGTCGAGCGCGACTGCCGTGTCCGCGACGTTGTATGCGTTTCCCGGAGTCGCATGGCGAGCGCCGAGGTAGTCTTGAAATGCTTTCTGTTCGCCAAGGATATCAGCCGCTGTGAGGCCGAGGCTGGTGAACGTCGAAGCGGCGGTGAAATCCAGATTCCGTGCGACCGGAGCGGAGAGTGCCCCGTTCGTGAGGATGTAACGGAAGTTCGTCACCGCTGTGTTCGCCGTCGTATTGGTCGGCGGATTCGTGAATTTGATCGGGTAGTTGTCCCCGCCGTTCATCGTGAAGTTGAGCACCACCGCTTGGATGATTGCGGGTGAATCCGCGCGAACCACGCCGTTCTCCGCGACGACCGAGACGATTTGTCCGAGGTCGTTCACGAGCGCCACGGTCCGCACTTTCTGCCCGGCGGGGCGCGCCGAGTCATACGAGAACCGCACGTTTCCGACTTGTGCATAGCCGCCGTTTTGCACGGTCGGTCCGCTGCTGAGTCCGGCAGCATAATTGAGGATTCCGAGCAGACCTGCGGAGGTCATGTCGCAGACCATCAGCTTGTTGTCAAAGCGCAGCGCGTTTTCCACATCGAGTTGCGAGATGCCGCCAGCGGGCTTTCCGGTGATGGTGTTTGCGAGCGGCGCGACCTTCGAGCCATCCGCGAGAACGGAACCGAGCGAAGCGCGGAGACCGCCGCCGTTTTTCAGCGAGAAGACTGCGGAGGTATCGCCGAGGCCGAGCGCAGCTTTCGCTTTCTGCAAGTTCGCGTCTGCGGTGATGTCGCCGAGGTTGACTTCCTGAGTGCGACCGAAGACGCGGTCTCCTTCGAGATACACGTTCGTGTAGCCAAATACGTTGCTGTCTTTCGCGATGATGACGCTGTTGATTGCGTCGGTGATTGCCTTCACCTGCGTACCGATCGCGCTCGAAGCTACGATTTGCGCCGCCGTATCTGTCGTGCCGTAAACCGCTTGCAGCTTGGCTTCCGTAGCCACGTATGCGCCGTTCGTTACCGGGTTGAGGCTTGGAAGAATCAGTTCACCGTTTGCATCGAAGTCTGCGACGAGACGACCGAGGTAAGTGTATTCGGTATCCGTCGTGACGATGAGCATCGGCTTTCCATCGGCACCTGCAGTGACGATTGGATAAGCGTCGGCGATGAAGTCTGCGTCGTGACCATTAAATCCAGTCGCGGTGTCCGTCGCGTCGCCCATGCGCTCGTGACCGCCACCGGCGACCATGATGTCGATGCCTGAAACCAAAGGCGCGATGTCCTTGTCGCGCTGCAATGTATCCAGCTGATCTACGAGGATGATTTTGTTCACGCCGAGTGCGCGGAGCGAATCCACTGCCGCCTGGAGATACGCTGCTACTTCCTGCAGATCGCTCGTGGCCGCATTGGCGTCGTCTTTCGGCACGGTTCCGTTTGGCGACGACTTCGTTAGGAGGTCCCACGTTGTCGCGCCCACGATGCCGATTTTCTGGCCGCCGAGCGTCTTGATTGCGTAAGGCGCGATCTTTGCCTTCATCGCCGTCACTTCCAGACCTGCAATAGCGCCGCCAGTTCCGCCGAGGGTCGCATCAGCACGACTCTTGAGCGAACTATCGTTCGCGAAATCAAGGTTCACCGTGAGAAGCGGGAACTGGGCACCTGCCCACGGAGCCGCCGGGAAGACAGCGCCCGAGAAGACCGGAGAGCCGAGATCGAACTCGTGATTTCCGATCGCCGAGGCCGTCGTGCCAAACGCGTTCATGATGGCGATGTCCGGACGACCTAGCGCCGTGGAGCCGATGGCGGGAATCACATTCAATGATGGGTCAGCGCCTCCAATCAGCCATGGGCCGGGAATGAAGCTGTCGCCTTCAGCGAGAACGACCGTATTGGCGTATTCGTTGTCGAGGCGGTCGATCATCGCGCCCATGATTGGAGCGGTCTGGATACCGAGAAGGCCGCTCTCACCGTAGTAGTGCAGCACTTGAAGCGTGTAGTTCACACTGATGTTGAACGTCGCAGTTTGCGGTGCGCCGAGCGCATCCACGTAGCTGTATGTGATTGTGTGCGTTCCAGGACCAGCGGTCGCTGGATTGAACATTCCTGCGGAGACACCAACGCCCGAGAATGTGCCGCCCGCCGGAATATAGTTCAGAAGTGAGGCGAGATTCACCGGAGCGCTTGCGCTTCCGAAGGCAAATGGCGCAGTCGTGTTCAGGGTGAGCACGAAGTTTGTACTCACTGAGAGGCCAGGGCTTCCGGTATCGGTCGCAACGACCTTGAGAGGGATCGTTCCGATTGCCGCGCCGTCCGCACTAAATGTGCGCGAACCGCTGTCGAAGGTCAGCCACGTCGGGAGCGGACTTCCATCAGCCTGCGTCGCCGTGTAGGCAAGCACTCCCGCCTCCGGGTCTATGAAGGTATCCGCCGCGAAAGCAAACGTCGTCACGGAAGAGGAAGTCGCCAGATTCTGCGCAGGAATCGTGTTCGAGACGAACGGCGCTTGATTGAACGCACCGGTCATCCGCACGCGATATGCGAGAACGATTGTGTCATTTTCCAGACCCACGTCGTAGGTCTGAATCGCTCCGGCTGCGTCGAGGTACTTCCCGGTGGCTGTCAGGAAATCGTTGTCGTTTCCGATGAAGAGGAAGTAGTCGTTCGGGTTTGCCGCATCATTCGCGGAGACCATTCCGAGCGATTCCCATTTTTCGCACATCGTGTTGATGTCGCCGTTTCCACCGAGCAGATTCATGCCGAACTTCTCCACCTCGGAAATACCCAAGCCGAGCTTTCCAATCATGTTGAGGGCCTGGCTCCATTCAATCGGTGTGACTGTTGGAGCGAGGACTCCTAGCGGAGCGACTGCATCTCCCGCGGCGTCGTAGGTCCCGTCGATATTCGTGGCATTTGAGAGGTCCGCGAGCAGCACCGATTTGAAAACCGGCGACGCCGAACCGGACACACCGCGCCCGTTTCCGTCGCGGGAAAGGATGAGCAATTGGTGGTCGTTCAGCGCGATGATTGCGCTCTGCGCGCCGGTGCGGTTGACGCTCGTGCCGTTGGTCGTCAGTCCGGTTTCATCGATACGCGGGAGTTGGATGACATACTGCGCAACGGGGTCGGTCGGCGTGTCGCTCGAAGAGATATCATAGACCATGAGCCGCGTGTTGAAGCGCCCCTGGTTGCCGGTACCGGTGTCCTGAATCGTGGCGCTCTGAAGGAGGCCGAATAGCAGTGTTCCATCAGGACTCTGGGCGATTCCTTCCATTCCCTGGTTGATTCGACGTCCATCCACGTTGGCCGGCACGTCGATGAACGAAACCGCTCCGCCGGCTCCTGCATGAGGAACGAGAGCTGCGGGCATTCTAAGAAGACCGTCGATTTGTTTCGCGGCGTTGAAGTGGTAGATGTTCGCGCCGTACTCGTCGCCGACCCAGCCCGCGCCCGCCTTGCCCGTGCGCGAATCGAGGATGAGTCCTTCGGCATCTACCGTGAGACGTTCCGCGACAGTTCCGTCGCTTTGAGTGGAGTCTCCGGTGCGCACTGGAACGGTCGTTCCGAAAAGCGATGTTCCGCCGTTTGCGAGAAGTCCCGTAGTGAAGACCGGTGCTGTGCTGGGGAGCCCGTCATGGTCGTAGGTAAACCGGGTTGAGCCCGTGAAGCTCAGCGCGATTTGATTCTGCGCCGTCGTCGGAGTCGCAGCCGTGTAGGGCGCGAAGGTCATCGCAAACGAATTGATGCGCGATGCGTAGTTCGAGAAGATCGTCGTCGGCGATGTCGCGTTGTATCCGCGATCGGGCAGCGTGTTCAAAGTGCCGCTGTAAGAGCCGTTTGGATTTTTCTTCCAGCCGGTAATTTGCATGTCGGAGATGGAGCCGAGGGATTCACCGGTCGTCGGGTCCACTGCATTCGCCGGAACGCGTCCCATGCCTTGGAGTCCGAGATTGATGAATTGGGTGCCGCCGACAT
>JAYSTZ010000224.1:0-4134 GCA_043719365.1 Verrucomicrobiaceae bacterium
CAGCCACCCGCACAAGATCGGCCTCCGAACTCGCCAACTGCGAATTTGCAGAAAACGCCCGCTGGAGAGCAGATGTTCCCACCGTGAGAGCACCCAAAACGATGGAGCCTACGGCCGCACCAACGAGAACCTCGGACATGGTCATCGCCGCATTTTTCTTGAATTGAAGGAGAGAAATCATGGATGCGAACGTCTATTTTCGAGCTACGATGGACGAAATCCCGAGCGAGCGCGTTCCGCCCCTGCGTCCGTCATTCCAAGTGAACCGGATATCGACCCGGACCATCAGTTCGTCCGAAAGATCCGTCGCGGCAGATGTGACTCTGCAGCCAGCCGAGTCCTTTACCGCAGTAATTGCGGACGGTATCGGCACGGCGCTCGCGGTGGTGCGATACGCCGACACTCTCACCATCTCCACAGCGCCCATCCGGCGCAACTCGGAGCCGCAACTCGATGAATCTTCGAGAAGCCCCTCGGAGCTCTCTGTGGAGTTATCCTCGGGGTCCACCCAGGTTTGGTTCACATAAGCCTCGCTGTCTGTGAGAATTTCCCAGTTGGTCGTGCGAAGTTGTTGCATCCGCTCATGGAGCATGGCCGAGGCTGCGGAAACATTGCGCGAGGCGCGAACGATGTCCATGCAACGCCCACTCACCTGGAAAACTGCCCCGAGCGCGATGAGGATAACCACGGAAGCAACCAAAGCTTCAAGGATGCTAAAGCCACCATTGAACCGCAGCCGTCGCAATGCGTGAACGGGCTTTTGTCGCTCTCCGGGGTGGGCGAGTAGCTCTCGGTGAAGGATGTTTTTACTGGATTGCACTGGCGTTTTTGGAATGATTGTAGCCTCGTCGGGAGCAACGATTATGCCATGTTATGGTTTTTATGGAGTTCCTCACATCCATAATCTCTTGTTCTCGACCGCCTTACCATTGCGAAACCCGCGCTACTCGAACAAACGTCATTCAATTCATGGCAAACTCCGTAGCTCTGCTCATTTTGCTCATTACTTCACTCGTCTTCGCCAAAGGACCGAAGCCATACGTCCGCCTTCCCAAAGACCTCCCGCATGTCGCCAACATGCCATGGTGGATCGTGGGCACGATGCCCTACAACTGCCAGTTCCAGCCGTGTGCTGGGTAGAAACGGTAATGGATTGACCGCGAAAAGCGCAAAGAGCGCGAAAGCATCCACTTGCAGAGAATCGCCCACCACCCATTGGGTGCATGCCTTGGAATTGCTGAACCGCTCATTTTTAGCGTCTTCCGCGCTTTTCGCGGTTCCTATTTACGTTTCTAGGATAAGGTGGAGCTTGACGGCAATGGGCAGGACGGGACGCTGTCGTTTCAGGTTCATGGAAATCCGGTGCGGTATCGGAATATCTGGTATTGCCCGCTGAAATAGCGCGGACGGTTGTCCGTTCGTGATAAACCGATAACGGTTGTTCCCAAGCGCGCGCAACGCGGTTACTCCTTGGCGTCCATGAATGTAGTCTCAGCCAAATTTCAAATCAGCGCGCCGGACCTGGCATCATGCCCGGAATCGGAATTGCGCGAGTTCGCATTCATCGGGAGGTCGAATGTCGGGAAGTCGTCGCTGCTCAACATGCTCACCGGCGCGAAGGCACTCGCGAAGGTTTCGGCCACGCCGGGACACACGCAGTTGATCAATTTCTTTTTGATCAACAACAAGTGGACGCTCGTGGATTTGCCGGGCTACGGCTACGCGAAGACCGAGAAGACGGCGCGGGATCGTTTTGCACAGATGATCGCCACGTATCTTACGGGACGGAAGAATCTGGCAGGCGTTTTTGTGCTCATCGACTCACGCCATCCGCCGCAGCAGATTGATTTGGAGTTTGTGGAATGGCTTGTGGAGGAATCGGTGCCCTTCGCGCTCGTCTTTAGCAAGAGGGACAAAGTGAAGCCGGGACTTTTGCAGAAACATATCGAGTTGTTTCAGGGGCACATTTCGGCGTGGTGTCAGGATATGCCGCGGGTTTTCAGCACGTCCGTGGAAGAGCGCGCGGGCCGCAGGGAGCTTCTCGATTTCATCGGCGAAACGCTGTCAGGAACGGGGACTTTTTCCCGCGCCCGATAAATTCTCCCGGACAAGGAAAGCGGGCCGTGCATTTCGGAGATAAATAATCGCACACTCCGGTAGAACCTCATGAAACACTTCATCCTCTCCGTGGCCCTGCTGATTGGTGATTGCACCGCGGTCCTTGCCGCCGACGACGCAACAACAAAGCCGAACATCCTTTTCCTATTCGCCGACGACCAGCGTGCGGACACCATCGCCGCGCTGGGAAATCCGGTGATCAAAACACCAAACCTCGACCGGCTTGCGCATCGCGGCACCGCGTTCAACCGCGCCTACATGCAGGGCGGATTCAACGGCGCGACGTGCGTGCCTTCCCGCGCGATGCTGCTCTCGGGGCAGAATCTTTTTCACATCGACGAAAAGCTGATGCGCAGCGAAACGTGGCCGCAAGCATTTGGCAATGCGGGCTACTCGACATTTGTCAGCGGAAAATGGCACAACGGCAATCCGTCGATTGCGCGCAGTTTTTCGATCGCGCGTTCGATGTTCGTAGGCGGGATGACGAATCCGCTGCATGCGAAACTCAGCAACGTGACGGACGGAAAACTCGACGAGCCGAAGGAATCGCCAAAGCACGCATGCGAGGTGTTCGCGGATGAGGTGATTCGCTTTCTCAAGGAACACAAAGGAGGGCCGTTCTTCGCCTATATTCCGTTCGATGCGCCGCATGATCCGCACATTGTGCCCGCCGATTTCCCGCTGAACTACGATGCCGCATCCATCCCGGTGCCGCCGAATTTTCTCCCACAGCATCCATGGGATAACGGGGAGATGACGATTCGCGACGAACAACTCCTGCCCTGGCCGCGCACGGAGGAAAAGGTCCGCAAATACATCGCCGAATATTACCGTTACATCTCGTATCTCGACTCACTGGTTGGCCGCGTGCTCGACGCGCTGGATGCCTCGCCTTACGCGAAGAACACCATCGTCGTCTTCGCGGCAGACAGCGGAGTTGCGCGCGGCAGTCACGGACTCATCGGCAAACAAAACGTCTATGAGCATTCGATGCGGGTTCCGCTCATCATCGCCGGGCCCGGAGTCGCCGCAGACAAGCGCACCGATGCGATGTGCTACCTCTTCGACGTGCTCCCCACGCTCGGCAGTCTTTGCGGCGTCACGGGGCCCGCCTCCAGCGACGGCATCGCATTCACCAACACGCTCAGCGACTCCACCAAACCGGCCCGCAGCCAATTAATGTTCGCCTACAAAAACTTGCAGCGCGCATTTACCGACGGGCGCTGGAAACTCATCCGCTATCCGCAGGTGGACCGCACCCAACTCTTCGACCTCCAGGCCGACCCGTACGAGACCGCAAACCTCGCAGCCAAGCCCGAGCATTCCGCCACCGTTGCGCGACTCACGGCTGCGCTGGAAAAAGAAATGGCGCAAAGCGGCGACACGGGCGTATTGAAAGTCGCGAAGCCAAAGCCCGCTGAATGGACGCCCCCGGGGCGCGGCGCGGGAAAAAAGAAGACCGACGAATAGGTCCTCTGGCTCATGGTTTTTGCGGATCGTTTCCTGAGAAGACGGAAGCGAATCCACTACGCGCAAAACAGGATGCTGTCTTTCAATGAACCTCGAACTCCGCGCGGCTGCCTATGGATTTCTGATACTCCATGAGAATTTTCCAGCGACCGTCGCGTTTCACGAGCAGCCCCTCAAAGTGGATGTATTCGTGCGTTTCCTTTCCGTCGGAGGAGTAGAGAAACATGCCTGTCTCATCAGCAGTGGTTGCGTCGCCTAGTCGCTGGGAGAACTTAAATTCAACGCTGGCCTTCAACTCACCGCGCTTTGTGGCGTCAAATTCCTTCTTCCAGCGTTTAGGGGCGGCATCTATGTGAACGAGCCGTGCGTCATTGATCGCCAGATCGTGAGCGAACGCACGTATCACGACAGCACTCACACTTTGTTGGTCCTTGGATAAAAATGCTGGAGAACTCTCTCGGAAAGTAGTGCCCAGCATCCTGCTCGGTGAACGTAGAAGTTGTATTACTGGTCTTACGTGCAAAGAGTTTGGGTCGAAGAACCCCC
>JAYSTZ010000225.1:0-10206 GCA_043719365.1 Verrucomicrobiaceae bacterium
GGGCGACGGCGATGAAAGTGGGCACAACGGCCCTCGCGCTGGAACTCATCGAACTGGAACGCGCGCCGCGAATCGCGCTGGCCGATCCGATTCATGCGGTGAAGCACATCAGCCGCGATGAGACGTGGAAATGGAACGTCGCCCGCAGCGGTGGCGGCACGATGAGCGCGTTGGACATTCAGCACGAGTGGCTCGCGGCGGCGCGTGAACATTGCGCGGTAAGCGATGATACCATGTGGGTTCTTGCGGAATGGGAGCAAGTTCTCGCCGATCTCGCGCGCGACCCGATGAGCACGCGCGACCGGTGCGACTGGGCGTCAAAACGATTTCTGCTGGATACGTTCCGCGAGGCCGAGGGTCTTGCGTGGAGCGACCCGTGGCTGCAATCGCTTGACCTCGAATATCACAGCGTATGCCGGGAAACCGGTCTCTACTACGAACTCGTCCGCACCGGCCAGATGCGCCGCGTCGTGAGCGAAGATGCGATTCATCAGGCGCTCTTTCATCCACCGGAAACGACCCGCGCGTTCTTTCGAGGCCGAGCGGTTGCGAAGTTCGATACTCAAATTTCTTCCCTGCGTTGGGACGAAATCACATTCGGAGAAAACGCGAACGCTTTCTCGATCCCTCTTCCTCATCCCGCACACAATGAGGCACTGGAAAGACTCAATGCGCGAATAGCCTCGGCGAAATCGGTTGACGATTTACGCGAGTAGTCCAGCCACAGCCTCGTTCTGGACGATTTGCTCTTCGCGGGTGGCCAGCGTTTTTATTTTTACCTGCGGCCATTCCTCACCGACCAGAACGGCCCATTTCGCGCCGAGCGCTTCTGCAATTTGGAACTGCTTTCCGACTTTCGCTTCCGTGAGTGCGAAGTCCACACGACGCCCTGCATCGCGGAGTTGCTGCACGAGAGAGAGAGCCTGCGGGCGCAGTTCCTCCTTAGCAACGACGACGAAAACTTCGCACGCACGCTGCGCAGCGCACCATGCTTCCATGCGCTCTTTCGCGGCAGGCAGGCTCTCGATGACTTTCTCCAAAACGACATCGCCCATTCCGAATCCCAGCGCCGGGAGGTTGACTTTTCCGTCGCTCATCAGCGCCAGAAGTCCATCGTAGCGACCGCCGCCGGCCATTGCCCGCTCCGTTTTTGCGCGGTCGAAAACTTCAAAAACGACGCCCGTGTAGTAGGCTAGACCGCGCACGATTGCGTAGTCCACTTCCACGAATCCACCAAGCCCTCGCGCCGTGAGGTCTGCGACGACCGGTGCGAGATCGATGCTAGGCTCCTTGCTGCGCATGAATGCGAGGACGCGTTCGGCATCCAGCCCGAATGGAGTGAGCGCGGCTGTCGTCTTCTCGGCGGACGCCCGCTCGGCTTTGTCCACGATTTGGAAAAACGCATATTCGTCCTCGTCGGTCAGCACTGCACCGTCGGCGCGCTTTGCATTTTCGCGGAAGAACGACTGCCACGCGGAACGGCTGCTCAGCCGTACCACAAAGTCCGTCTGAGTGAGCCCGAAAGCCCTCAAAGTATCGACGAGCACGGCGACAAGTTCGGCGTCGGCTGCGCCCGATTGCTCGCCGATGATATCGACATTGAGCTGGTAGAATTCCCGAAGTCGCCCGCGCTGCTGCCGCTCGTGGCGAAAGCAATTCGGCACGCTGAACCACTTCATCGGTTTTCTGAATTCTCGCTCCCGCGCGGCAACCATGCGGGCGAGCGTTGGTGTCATTTCCGGACGCAGCGCGCCTTTGATTTCACCTGGCTCGGCCATGGCTGCGACCGTGAACATTTGCCCCACGAGTTCCCCGCCGCTTTTCTTTTCATAGAGCCCGAGCGGCTCGACGACGGCACCGTCGTATTCTACGAATCCGTAACGCCGGGCCACTCCACGCCACGTTTCCAAGATGTAATTCCTGCGCGCACAGGTGTCGGGATAAAACTCACGAAATCCGGGTAAAGTCTGCATATTTGAAAAGCGAGCGAGACTACGGAGGACGCGGCGGGGCGCAAGCCGAGTTCCGCCCGAGTTGGGGTGTGATTAAAAGTGGAATAGCGCAAAGTAGCCCGCGAGTCCCTTCGCGGCTGAATATGACTCGCGAAGCGACCAATCAATCGAAGTGCCGCTTCGCGGGAGGTGTGAGGCCGCGAAGGGACTGCCTTTCAGGCTACCTCCGGTTCGCGGGCTACTTTCTCCGGGCTTCGGATCATTCCACTTTTAATCACCCCCCCCCCGAGTTGTGCGCTCCGAGGCTACGACTTGAAATCTCGCCGGTTGAATACGGCGAGCCCGATGATTAGAAACGTGGCATTTAAGCCGAAGAGATACAGGTAATCGCCTGCAATCCGATCCCACGGGATCGGGTCGCGAAAAATGTTGGCCCAAGTCGCCATGTGGGTGGTCATGAACCAATGGCGGTAGCTCTCAAATTGCGGCATCATACGAAGAATCCAGTCGGCGATAAACACCGCGAGCGTAACGACTGTTGCGGCGGCGGGCTTCACATTAAAGCACGAGAACATGAAGGCCATCGTGGTGATTGTAAGGACGCTAAGAGAGTGCAGGGGAATCGAGGCAGCGTAGCGTGCGAGCCCTTCAGACTGTGAATACAGGACGACTAGACGCTCCTCAGGAACGAAAGCGAACAAGCCACCAATCCCACGCCAAATCGCCCCGGTAATGAGCGCAGATACTCCGATAAAAGCAACGAGGACAAACGTGTACACCACGCAACTGAGGTACTTCACCATCAATAGCCGAAACCGGCTCACGGGGCGGCACAGCGTCATTCTTAGCGTGCCGTCCTCAGCTTCTTTGCTCACCACATCACCACCTACCAGCGCTAGAAAGAGACATCCCAAAAGGAAAACTGTCGCGCCCATCACGGTGAATGCCATTGTGAGTCCACGGAAGTAGTCCGCGAACACCAATCCTAGCCCCGCCGCTTCGCGTTGGAAATTTCGCTGCAGCACGCTTTGAACTCCGTTTAAGCGAAATCCAGAAAGGATCAGAATCTCTAACACCATGAAAGAAGCAAAGCCCATCCAAGTGCGTTTGCGCGCGAACATTTTCAGGAGTTCGGCGCGGAATTGTCGTAGGAAGAGCATCATGCGTTGAGGACTTTTTCGAGGTAGAGTTGCTCCAGCGTTTGCCGTTCGGGTTCGATGACGCGGACTTTTACGCCCGCTTTTACGAGGCGGGCGACGAGCTCGGCGACATCACCGCCGGGCGGGATCTCGACGACGCCGGGACGCACGAGAGCTGCGTCGCCGAAACATTCCGGCGACCACGGGTCAATTTCAATGCGGTAGCGCGTGCCCTTCGGCATAAGGTCGTGCCAGCGTCCGGTGTAGAGCAGGCTGCCTTTGTTGAGAATGGCTACGCGCTCGCAGAGCACTTCGACCTCGCTCAGTAGGTGAGAGCAAAACAGGACGGTCAGTCCGCGCTCGCGATGCAGTCGCTGAATGAGCTGTCGCATCTCGGCAATGCCCTCGGGGTCGAGTCCGTTGGTCGGTTCGTCGAGAAAAACAACCTCCGGTGCCGGGAGAAGCGCCTGCGCGAGGCCGAGTCGCTGGCGCATTCCCTGGCTGTAAGTGCCCACGTTGTCTCGGATGCGCTTTGTGAGGCCGACAAATTCTATGGCATCGTTCATTTCCGTGCGTGAGACCGCGGCACTGTAGCTGGTGAAGATTTCCAGATTTCGCCAGCCGCTCAAGTAGTCGTAAAAACGCGGCTGCTCAAAGATCGCGCCAACTTTTGCCAGAGCGCGTGGACGTTCGCGCTGCACGCTGATTCCGCCGACAAATGCCTCGCCTTCGTCTGGATATACCTGCCCGAGCAGGATGCCGAGCGCGGTACTTTTCCCCGCTCCGTTGTGGCCGAGAAGGCCGAAGATTTCTCCGCGCTGGACTTCAAAAGAGACGCCGTGGAGCGCGGGTTTTCCTGCGAAGGATTTGCGGAGATTGTCGAGTTTGATGGCGGCGCTCATTTGCTGGGTGTGTCGTCGAGGAAGGTGAGCTCGTTGGATGCGTGGCCGTCGGCGTAAAGGACGTTCACGTTGTTGGTGAGATGGGGGTGAAATCCTTCTTTATCGCCCATGACCATGATGCGTGAGGCTTCATCAATGATGCCTTTGTTGACGAATGCGACGCGGGCATTTGAGAGCTTCTGTCCGTTTAGTTTCCAGTTCCACAGATAGCTTGTCCCGCTGCTTTCCCAAAGCCTGCGTTCGTCGGCGGGACAGTTGAAAACACGCATATCGGCGACATACGGCTTCAGCACGGTGTCGAGCGAGGGCTGCATGTCGGACTTCTTTTCGCGAGCTAGGGCGAGCGTCGGAAACGTGCCGTCATTTTCGCCGACATAGCGGACGAGCGCCGAGCCCAACTGCCGGAGATTGTTCATACAAGTCGCAGCCTTGGCGCTCCGCTGGGACCGCTGCCAGACGACCGAGGAAAGCGCGGCGAGGACGGCGATCACCGCCACGACGACGAGCAACTCGATTAGCGTGAATGCGCGGTTCATCGCCGCCATCGGATCGATTTCTCCATTTCCTCCAGCAGCGGCACCGCGTCCATTTTGGCCTCTATGGTTGCGTCGCTATAGAATGCCTTCAGCCCTTCGTTCACAAACTTGTCCGCCAGTGCAGGATCGAAGTCTTCCGGCATTTCGTCTTCGGCGTGCTCGCGGAGATTCTTGATCGCCTTCTCCACTTCCCGCTTCCGTTTGGCGGGTTCCATGAGGTTGAAATTCTCGATCATTTGTTTCATCCCTTTTGGGACGACGAGGGAAAAATAGTGCGCCTTTTCTGCTGCGGAAAGTTGCGTCCAAAAGCGCTCCAGTTTTTCGTTTCGCTTGCCGACCCGGACCATGCGCCGCTCCTCGGCGTCGAGACTGTTGACTTGCTTTGCCACGCTGTTGATGAGCTTTAGCCGGTCGGCATCGGATTTCCCGTCGAGCGGATTCTCGTCGAGGTAACTCATGATACGCTCGGGGGTGGGGCGGCGCGATTTTAGCCACCACATACTACCGCCCACGACGACCCAGAGTGCCGCGAGGATGATGATAACCTTAAACCAGTTTGGACGCATGATACCGTGAGACTACAACGATTCCGCATACCAACGCACGGTTTCTGTGAGGCCGGCATCGACCGTCACCGAGGGCTCGAATCCGAGCTCGCGCTGCGCCTTTCCTATATCCGCAGAAGCGTGCCGGATGTCGCCTGCCCTCGCGGGACCGTAGCGGGCCGGGCGTGGATGGAACTTTGGATCGAGTGCGGCGAGCTTGCTCGATATGAGGCGATGCAGTTCGTTCAGCGTCGTGATTCCGCCGAGGCCGATGTTGTAGGCTTGGCCTGAGCAATCGACGTTTTCGGTGGTCGCTGCCAAAATGTTCGCCTGCACGATGTTGCCGACGTGGCAGAAGTCGCGCGTCTGTTCGCCGTCGCCATTGACCACACATTCCTCACCCGCGACTTGCGCGACGATCCATGCCGGAATGACGGCTGCGTATCCGCCTTTCGGATTTTGTCGTGGCCCGAAGACATTGAAGTAGCGCAGGCCCACGCAGTGCATTCCGAAGTGCATCGCGAACAGCCCCGCGTATTGCTCGTCCATCAGCTTCGATGCTCCGTAAGGCGACAGCGCGCGGCCAATTCGGTCTTCGCGCATCGGCATCGTCGTCTCGTCGCCATACACCGCACAACTGCTCGCATACGCAACGCGGCGCACACCGGCATCGCGGGCTGCGGTGAGGATATTCAGGGTGCCTGTCACATTGGTGGCGTGGCAGGCCAGAGGCTCTTCGAGGCTGAGCGGCACCGAGATGAATCCCGCCTGATGCGAAATCGCGTCCACACCAGCACACGCCTCGCGACACACCGAGATGTCGGCCACACTGCCGCTGATAAATCGAAACCGTGCCCACGCATCTTCGCCCACCGCGCTACGAACGAGATCCAGATTTCTAGGGAAGCCTGTGGCAAAATCATCAAGCCCAACAACGCTTTGCCCTAGTGCGAGTAGCGTTTGCAAAATGTGCGACCCGATAAATCCGGCGCAGCCAGTCACTAGCCACCGCCGGGGTTGTGCTCGCAGTTGGGATAAAGTTGTTTCGTAGGCGGTCATGTTTTAGGCGCAGACGAAATGGCCGAACGGCAGCGAGAGAACAAGCAATCAACGCGAATTCATCAAACGCGGATGTACCTCCGTTGACGCCCCGCGCGTAATTCTTTAGACCTTCGCCGATGCGCACCGCTGTCATTCTCGCTCTTGTCATTCCGTCTCTAGCTCTCGCCGATGCTGCCAAAAAGCAGGGCCTCGCGGTTTCTTTTACGGCTGGAGGTAAGTCGGACGCGACGACATCACGGCTGGCGGCTCTTTATGTTCCGAAAGGTGCGCCGGCGACTCCGTTTCTGCCTGTGGGCTCATTCACGGCGAAGTTCACAGCGGACATCGCATCACCATTGCGCGGGGAATACACGTTTGCGGTTGAGGTTCGCGGTCAGGTGAAAGTTTCGATTAACGGCCAAGCTGTGCTGGACGCGGCGGGCGCGGCGGCGGCGCAATATGCGGACAAAACCGTCCAGCTCAACAAGGGTGCGAATCCGGTCGTGATTGAGTTTCTTAACGATGGCGAAGAGGACGCGTTGTTGCGATTTGACTGGTGGAGCAAAGAGTTCCCGCGCGAGCCGGTGCCGCCGACGGTGTGGACGCATGTGCCCGATGCGCAGGGCGCGAAATTGCGCGAAGGGCGTATGCTTTTTGCAACTCGGCACTGTGCTTCGTGTCACGATGCGGGCAGCGCTGTCCCAGCGGACGGAACGGGAATGCCGGAGATGCTCGCGACTGCGCCGAGCTTGCTGGAAGCCGGCGCGCGGTTCCAGCCCGCGTGGGTTGCTGCGTGGGTCGAAAATCCGCGCTCGATGCGGCCCGATGCAACGATGCCGCATCTACCTTTAAGCAAAACTCAGG
Organism: Verrucomicrobiaceae bacterium; assembly: GCA_043719365.1. Lineage (GTDB taxonomy): Bacteria > Verrucomicrobiota > Verrucomicrobiia > Chthoniobacterales > Chthoniobacteraceae > SXWH01. The sequence continues at coordinate 6,980 of JAYSTZ010000225.1, forward strand.
CGGCGGATGTCGCGGCGTTTTTGGCGACGACTGGAAAGCCCGCGAAGGAAGTAGATCAGCCTGTGGACGATGTGGTACTGGGAAAAGGCGCGGCTCTTTTTGGAAATCTCGGCTGCATCGCGTGTCACACAACGCCCGATGCGACGGAGCCCGACAAGGAACACGCGCGTATCCCACTCGCGCAGGTCGGCGGGAAGTTTCACCGCGCAGCGTTGAGCGAGTATTTGAAGATGCCGGGGATGCACAATCCGTGGACGCGGATGCCGAACTTCCGATTCACCGATGATGAGGCCGCTGCGCTGAGTGCCTATCTTCTGACGAATGCGAAGACGCAATTCCCGGCTGTCAAAGGTGACGCGGCGAGCGGTAAAAAGCTCGTCGCGGCAAACTGTGCGTCTTGCCACGCCACGGGCGACACCGGTGTAAAAAGCAAGCCGCTCACCGCAGTGATCGCCGCTGGTGCAAAGGGCTGCCTCGCGGAAACGCCGGGCAAATCGCCGGACTTTGGTTTCAACGCGGAACAGCGGGAAGCCGTGCTCGCGTTCCTCGCCACGGATTTACTCTCGTTGAAGCAAGACACTTCGATGGATTTTGCGGAGCGCCAGATTCGCCACAACAACTGCACTGCGTGCCACGCTCGCGACGGGCAGCAGAGCACTTTTCAGCTCGTCGAGGGGGAACTCGCGCCGCTGCTCGCGAATGCGCCGCAGCCAGAAGGACAGACGGAAGGGAACACGGTCCCGACGACTGCGATCCCGCATCTCACTTGGTTTGGAGAGAAGTTGCAGCCGGGCTGGTCGGGCATATTTATCGCCGGCGCTGCGCCGTACAAACCGCGGCCATGGCTGGCGTCGCGGATGCCGGGATTTGGCGCACCGGGCATCGGTATCGCGAATGGACTGTCACATCAGCATGGCTTCCCGCTGACCGATATGCCCGAGCATCCGCCGGATAAAACGGCGGTGGAAATCGGGCAAAAACTCGCCAGCGCCGACGGCGGTTTTAATTGCGTGCAATGCCACGGAGTGAAAGACGTTCCCGCGACTGCGGTGTTTGAGGCACCGGGGATCAATCTCGCCTACACCACCGAGCGAATCCGTCGCGGTTACTTCCAGCGCTGGCTGCTCGCGCCACTGCGTATCGACGCCGATACGAAGATGCCGAAGTTCAGCGAAGACGGGGTGACGACACAGCTCTCCGACGTTCTCGACGGCAAAGCGCCGCAGCAGTTCGACGCAATCTGGCAATACCTTCGCACCGCCAAATGAGCCCGGCGAAACGAACCGGCTTTATCCTTGTCGGCATCATTGCCGCAATGCTTGCCATAACCCTTGTGTGGATGGTTCCCGAGGCATTGCGCATCAGCCGTGACCGAGATCGGCGACTTGCTGAATCGCGCAAGGGCGTGGACATGGCCCGGATTCCGGCTGGTGGAAACACCATGGGCTCGAACGACGGACCGGCGGAAGAGCGTCCGTTGCACGACATCAAAGTGAGCGAAGTCTGGATGGATACCACCGAAGTGACGAACGAGCAGTTTGCGAAGTTTGTCGCCGCGACGAAGTATGTGACTACGGCGGAAAAGGCTGTTGGCTCCTGGACATTCGAGCCGGGCGAGACGTGGAAAAAGTGGACGCCCGGCGCATCATGGCGCGACGCGAAGAATCCCAAACATCCTGTTGTTCATGTCAGCTACGATGACGCCACGGCATTTGCTAAATGGAGCGGAAAGCGACTGCCGACCGAGGCAGAGTGGGAATACGCTGCCCGCGGCGGCGTGATCCTCAATCCGTATCCGTGGGGCCGCGAAGCTAGTCCGTCCGGGATGCACCCTGCGAACTCGTGGCAGGGTGCTTTTCCCGCTACGGATGAAGGCAGCGATGGCTTCCGAGGAATCGCACCAGTTGGCAGTTTCGCTGTGAATGGCTACGGCATTCAGGACATGGCAGGCAACGTCGCGGAGTGGTGCAGCGATTGGTTTTCCGCGAGCTACTATGCCGAACTCCGCCCCAACCCAAATCTCGCCGCCCACCGCAACCCGCCGGGCCCCGATGTGAGCAGTGAAGCGACCTGGAAGCGCGTGGTGCGAGGCGGATCATGGCTCAGTACCGAAGCCGACTTTCGAGTCTCCGCCCGCGGTCGCGAGACGCCCGATTTCACGGCTGCGTGGATCGGGTTTCGGTGTGTGCGGGATGTCGCTAACTGACCTGCGCGAATGTCGCCTTTCTCGCGGCAGCCAAGAGTTGCTTGGCTCCGGCGTGTTCGGGGCGGGATAATGTGGGATCGTGCTCGAAGATGAGGAAGGCGTGGTTGCGTGCGAGCTGCATGAGGTCGAGTTGCTCAATCGGGTCACCGAGTCGGAAGCCGCTTTTACCTGCCTGCTCGGTACCTAGAAGATTGCCCCAGCCGCGCTGGCGCAGGTCTTCCTCGGCGACGCGGAAGCCGTCCGTCGTTTCTACGAGCACTTGGAGTTTGGCGATGGATTCCGGGGCGTCGGCGCTGGTGATGAGCACGCAGTAGCTTTTGTGTCCACCGCGTCCGATACGGCCCCGGAGTTGATGGAGCTGGGCGAGGCCGAAGCGCTCGGCGTTTTCGATGAGCATGACGGTGGCGTTTGGCACATCGACGCCGACTTCGATCACGGTGGTCGCGATAAGCGCCTTTGCCTCTCCGCTCCGGAAGCGGGTCATGATTTGCTCTTTTTCTTCCGGCGGGATGCGCCCGTGGATCAGTGCACACTGCATCGGCGCGAGCAGCTCCTTCCATTTCTCGAATTCGGCGGTTGCGGCTTTGGCCTCCAGCTTTTCGCTCTCCTCGACGAGCGGATACACGATGTAACACTGGCGTCCGCTTTCGAGCTCGCTGCGGATGAACTTCGCGGCGTCCGGGAGCTTCGTCGGCGGGCGGATGCCGGTGATGATTTTGCCGCGACCGGGCGGGAGCTCGTCGAGGATGGAGACGTCGAGGTCTCCGTAAAGCGTCATCGTTAAAGTGCGGGGAATTGGCGTTGCCGTCATCACGAGGACATCGGGCGCGATCTCGCCCGCTTGCGCCCGGAGTTTCGCACGCTGGAGCACGCCAAATTTGTGCTGCTCGTCGATCACAGCAAGGCTGAGCGCCTTATACGTCACCGCCTCTTGGAAAATGGCATGAGTGCCAATCAAGATATGGATCGAGCCATCGGCCAACCCCATCAATGTCGATTCGCGTGCGCGCCCTTTGTCTCG
>JAYSTZ010000226.1:0-4128 GCA_043719365.1 Verrucomicrobiaceae bacterium
TGAAACCACACCGAAATCCCCCCAAAAACTTGAGGACCGTTTGCGGGGTAAAATCCGCGTCTTGCACTTGTCGGGCCGGACCGAGGAGACTTACGTCCAATGGTATCGGCGCTACGTGCTTTTTCATAAGGAGCGGCTGGGGCAGGCGGTGCATCCTGCGGAACTGGGCGCGGCGGAGATCGAGAGCTTTCTCACGCATCTGGCGGTGAATCTGGATCTTTCGGCATCGTCGCAGAATCAGGCTTTGAATGCCGCGTAAAAGGGCCTGAGAGCCCTCACGCGGCTTCGCTCGTTAAGATGAGACTTCACTATTGAGAAGAGGGCGCTATCACCGACTCTGCATGTTTTACGTCTATGTGCTGCAATCGGAAAAAGATGGGGGGCTTTATATTGGCTTCACCGGTGATTTGAAGCAGCGATTTGCTGAGCATCAGGACGGGCAATCGCTTTCGACATCGCATAGGCGGCCTTGGCGACTGATCTATTACGAAGCCTACTTGGATGAAGCGGACGCTCTTGGGAGGGAACGCTATTTGAAGAGCGGAGGTGGGCGGCGCTTTCTTGCGAAACAACTTACGCATCATTTTACGAAGTTTCCTCTGCGCGGGCCTGCCGCGTGAGGGCTCAAAGGCCCATTTACGCGGGCGGCGAAGAATCCGAGCGCGGGGACGAGTTGGCCGTGGTTTTGGTTTTTGCCTTCGGCACGGGTGTTTAAGGATGAGGCGAAGGGGCTGCACGGACGGCATCACATCCACGAGATTATGGTGAGCCGGGAGCTGACGCGGGTGACTGCTCTGGCAGGGCTGGCAAAGCGGGTGACGGCGCATATTTTGCGGCATTCATTCGCGACGCATCTTCTGTTGCGCGGTGTGGATATTCGCTCGCTCCAGCAACTGCTGGGGCATTCGGATGTGCGGACGACGGAAATTTATACGCAGCTTGCGCGGGCGATGCGGGGGGAGATCACGAGCCCGCTGGATGATTTGCCGCCTCTCTCGTCGGCGATGGCGTGATAGCCGATGGCAAAGGCCGGGCGTCGGGCTCGCCCGGTGAAATGGGGTGCTTCCTCTGCGGAAGAAGCTGCTTCCCCGGTGGAACAGGGTGCTTCCTTGGGGGGAAGCTCGGTATCCTGCGGGGAAGGAGGGTTTTCTGCCGGAACAATTACGCATTTGTCCTAAATGCGTGATTGGAGCCCGCGAAAAGCGCGAAAAGACCCTAAACCTAGAAACGTGAATGGCTATCCACGGAAGACACGGAAGTTCACGGAAACCAATACATTCCGGGAATCCAAGCACTCACCCATTGGGTGAGTGCTCATCGTTTCACAAGTGCCTCCTTCCGTGTCTTTTCGTGCCTTCCGTGGACATTCCATCTCCGTTTTTAGTAAGCGTTGCTGCGGATCAGCGTCCGCCGGTTCCACGGACGTTTCGGGCGGCGAGAATCCCGCTGAGCAGCCCGAAAAGGTGGCCGTGCCATGAGATTTGGCGGGCTGCGGAAGCGGCGGTGGGGAGTACATTGGGCAGGATGGAGGCTCCGTAAAAGTATCCGCAAACCAGTGCGGCCAGAACCGAGAGCGGATGCCGGGTGACGAAGGCGTGCGCGAGGAGAAAGCCGATGTAGCCAAAGACGACGCCGCTTGCGCCGATGGAACAAATGTTGGAAGGGCCGAGCAGCCATTCGAGGAAGCCGCCGACGAACCACGTGATGATGGTCACTTTTCGCAACGTTTGTGCTCCGTGCAGGGCGATGAGCGAGCCGCCGAGCAGGAGCGGGGCGGTATTGGCGATGAGATGGCCTAAATCGCGGTGCAGCAGTGGGGCGAGGGCGATCCCGACGAAGCCGCGCACGGTTCTCGGGACGATGCCGAATTGATCGAGCGCGTGGTGTAGGAAGAGTGCGTCGATGATTTCCAGGAGCCAAAGGACCGCGATGCCGCGGAGGAGCATCGCGAACGGTCCGCGCATGGTGAACCTGCGGGGCGGGGAGGTTTGTTTTTTGTTGGCGCGGTTCATCGCGGCGGTGAATGGCGGGAGCGGCGGAAGTCGTCAATGGCGGAACGGAAAATGGTTCGATGGAATCGGGGGGAATCGGCAATTAGAATATCGATTTACTTACTGAACGGCCCGTAACTTTGTGGGAGAAGAATGCCCCTTGCCCGTAACCACGCCGTAACTTACGTTCCGCAGGGCCGTACCCAGGAGAACCTACAATTATTCATGAGAATTCATCTTACCCTAGCGACATTGACCCTTGCCTGCGCCGCGTCTGCTGCGCCGGTAATTAACGAGATCTATTTCCGCCCGCCCGGCGTCGTTGAGCCTGTAGCCCAGGAATGGGTGGAGCTTCGGAATCCGGATGCTCTGGCGGTGGATGTTTCGGGGTGGAAGATCTCGAAGGGCGTGAAATTCACGATTGCGGCTGCGACGACCATTCCGGCGGGCGGATACCTCGTGATTGCGGCGGATGTGGCGGCTTTTAATACGGCGCATCCAGGCTTTTCGGGCACGGTCATCGGGGGCTGGCTGGGGACGCTGGCGAACGGGAACCAGCAGGTGCAACTCGATGATTCGCTGGGGAACAAGGTTTGCGATGTGACGTATGCGGATGAAGGCGAATGGGCGTTGCGCGGGCGCGGTGTGCTGTCGCTTTCGCACAAGGGGTGGTCGTGGTTTAATGAGGCGACGGGGAACGGGAAGTCGCTGGAGTTGCGGAATCCGGTGCTGGGAATCGGCAGCGGGCAGAATTGGGGTTTTAGTGCGGCGGTGGGTGGTTCGCCGGGGGCGGCAAATTCGGTGGCTTCGACAAATGTCGCGCCATTGGTTAAAGACGTGAAGCATCGGCCGATTGTGCCGAAATCGACGGACCCGATTGTGGTGTCGTGCAATTTGGAAGATGAAGCGCCGATTTCCTCTGCGACGCTGCATTGGCGGCTGGATGGCGGGACTTTCGCGACGCTGACGATGACGGATACGAATGGCGATGGCGATGTGGAGGCGAGCATCCCGCCGCAGGCAAATCTGGCGGTGATTGAGTGGTATATTTCGGCGACGGACGGGACGAATACGCGGACTTGGCCGGCTCCTGCGCGGACGAGCGATCCCGGCGTGTTGCCGCAGACTTTCGGGCAGGTGACGAATGCGCTGGTGCAGGTGGACAATGCGTTCGACGCGGCGGCGACCTTCCGCACGGCGGGAAATCAGCCGATTTATCGCTTCATCATGACGGATGTGGAGCGGGCGGAACTGGCGCAGATCGGGAGCACGAGCGGTCAGGAGCATTCGGATGCGACGATGAACGGAACGTTCATCGCGCAGGACGGGACCGGGCTGCAAAACATCTATTTGTGCGGCTTTCGCAACCGGGGGTTTTCGTCGGCGCTGGGGCCGCCAAACAATTTCCATGTGAATTTCCGCAGTGACGATGACTTTCACGGGCGGAAGAGTTTTCAAATCAACTGCCAATTCTGCTATTCGCAGGCGCTGGGGAATGCGTGCTTTGAGCTTGCGGGCGTGCAGCCGCAGGAGTCGGAGATCGTCAAAGTGCGTGTGAATGGTACGGACCTCGCGCAGACCGGTCCACTGATGTATAGCCGCTATGTGCGTCTGGAAGGACGAGGCAGTGCGTGGACTTCGGCGCATTTCCCGAATGATCCGGATGGAAATTTCTACCGTCTTGATGATCACGCGCCTGGTGCAGTGGGTACCCCAGTGGGCAACCTTGGCAGCGGCGAGTTTCGTTTCGAGGGGACAGACCCGCTCTCGTACAGCGATACCTTTTTGAAGGAGACGAATGTCGAACTGAACGATTACAGCGACCTTGCGAATTTCACGAAGGTCGTGAGCGCACCGGCGACCGGAGGCACGGCTGGGCAGCCTGCAATTTCGGATGCGGCGTATCCCGCGGCGCTGGCGGTGGTGCTGGATATCGATGAGACGTTCCGATATTTCGCGGTCGATGCGCTCATTGGAAACCAGGAGGGAGGATTGCAGAGCGGTCGGGCTGATGATGCGTCGCTTTATCGCGGCGTGATCGATCAGCGGTTCAAATTTGTTCCGCATGACATGGACGATGTGTTCGATATCGGCTCGGGCTTTGGGAATCCGTTGACGCGCTCGATTTTTAGCTACG
>JAYSTZ010000227.1:0-4128 GCA_043719365.1 Verrucomicrobiaceae bacterium
GTTCTACCTCTACGTGACGCAGACGATTGACCGATCGAAGGCGATCATCGGCGGGACGCGGCTCGCCACGATGAAAGGCGCGGACGAGGGAAAGGAAGATGCGAACGATCCGCTCGTCCGTCTTCGCAAGAATCTGCAACGCCTTACGGTCCCCGCTGCCGAGCCAGGCGCTGCGCCCCGTTCGGTGCTTCCGAACGTCCTTACCTCGCAACCGACCACCCGCTGATGAAACGCGCCCTTCTCATCTCACTGCCCTTCTTTCTCGTCGCGTGTGTGACGAAGCCGGCCCGCATCGTGGAACTGACTGCTCGTTCCGTGCCGGGAACTACGCTGCCGAGCGACGGCATCGAGAGCGTTCGCTATGCGGAGAACTTGAAGACCTATCCGCTCGGTCGTTATGTCGATCCGAACAACTCGCGGATCATGCACGAAGGGCACAGCATCTATCGTGTTGAGACGACGGCGAATTGGAACCTGTATCCGAATAAGCCTGTTTCAGCACCGATTGGGCCAGTCGCCCACATTCGCGACAGTGCGAGGACGACATCGGTGGTTGGTGATGAGTTGGTGGCGGAACTGAACCGTCAAAAGGAGGCCACGAAAGCCGTGATCCAAGGCGGGCAGGTCGTCTCGCAGAAACTCGGCGACCTCGCGAGCAGCCTCCGGGAGACGCAGCAAATCGCGGCGCAAAACGCGCAGATCAAACAGGAAGTCGATACCGCGAAGCAACGGCTCAATGCGCTGGAGGAACAGTTGCGCGCAAAGCCATCCGCAGTGCCAGCCAGGCAACAGCCAGAACACTTTGAAAAGTCCGAGTGGTGAAGACCACCGCCCGCCTTTTTACATCCAAAACAGCAAAAAACAACAAAACCATGAAAGACACCCATAGCATCACCATCGAAGTCAGTGCCGAAAAATACGACATGTATGTGCAAGCAGATCAGGAGATCAAACGGAGGCTCGGTAAGTCGCCGGGCATTCCGTTCCTGATGTCGCTCATCGCGGAGAACGAGGAGGACGCCATCGATCTCGCGGACATTTGCTGCTCCGCGATTTTCCATTCGTCGGAGCTGCTCGCCGCAGCCCACTAAATCATCGCCTTACTAAATAAGAACTAACATCATGATTAAAGGACGCACCAAAGCAGACAACGGCGGAGATGCTGCCGCCACCGCAGGGCAGCCGGAGTTCAGGGAAAACCCGCAGGTCAACGCGAAGATCGACGAATACATCAAGGCTAATCCGAAGCATTGGGAATACATCCAATCCATGACGCCGGATCGCATGGCGCGGGCGCTCGTTTTGAATGAAGTGCAGAAGCTCAACCGGCAGGAGAAGATGCAGGCAGGGGTGATGCGGAAGCTCGATCAAAACCCGGAGATGAAGAAGGCGTTGGAGACGGCAGTGAAGGATTTGCCGGAAGATCAACGCGAGAAGGTGATGGCCTCGATGGCGCTGAAGGCGATGCGGGCGATGGCTCCGCGTCAAACAGTGTCGGCGCAAAAAGCCGGGGTGAGTGTGTGACGGCAAACCGCCCGACCGCGCGCGAAGACATGAACCCGTGGACGGCTTTGTCTCCCGTGCTGCCGCGAGACGCCATCCACGGCTACATGACTTCGCGCCCCGCGCCTTTGATGATGTCGCCGCGCCGCCGGGCGGCGCGGCCACATCGCGGGGCCAAGGTGTGGTAGTGCCGCGAGCGGCGGCGCGTAGTCTTTCACAATCATTTTGCCACCGGGCGCTGACAACCTATGCTCAAACGCAACGGACAAACCGCCGTCGAATCCGAACAACTCAGCCTTTTCGATTTTCTACGTCCCCATGAACCAGCAAATCTACCTGACCCAATACGGATTGATGGCGGAGCGGCATTGGCGGGAGTTTTGCCCGGCAAAGGTGCGGGAGCTGGAGGCGAAGGGGACGCTGAGGGAGGCGCTTTTCGAGGCGCAGGAGACGACCATCGACGAAATGGAAACGCTGACACGCAAGCTAGAAACGGAAATGGACCTGACGCCGCAACAGGCGGAGACGACGGCGTGGGAGATGGTCCGGGAGAAGTATATTCTCCTGCCAGCGGAAGAGAGCCTGAGCGTCTAAACACCGGCAACTATCGCATCCGTGCGGAGGATGGGGTGGGTGAGGGTTCGCTGAAGCATAAATGCCGCGATAATTTTGCGGCGATTGAGCTGGTGCAAAAGCTCGACGGCGAAGGCCAGGCGGCGACAGAGGAGGAAAAACGGACGCTCGTTAAATACGTTGGTTGGGGTGGCATCCCGCAGGTCTTCGCTTGGCATGAAGCTCCCGACTGGCAACCGGAGCGCGAACGACTCAAGGCGCTCCTGAGCGGCGAGGAATACGAGGCAGCGCGGGCTTCGACGCTGAATGCTCACTACACAGCGCCGGTGGTGGTTAGCGCGATTTATGAAGCGGTGGAAAGGCTTGGCTTCAAGCATGGCCGCGTGTTGGAACCGGCGGCGGGCACCGGGCATTTCTTCGGTCTGATGCCGGAGGAAATGAGCGCGCGGTCGCGGCTCACGGGGATCGAACTCGATCCGCTCACGGCGAACATCGCGCAGAAGCTCTATCCCGATGCGGACATCCGCGCGCAGGGTTTTGAGAATGCGGCACTGGTCGATAACGCCTTCGATCTAGCGATCTCGAATGTTCCGTTTGGCGATTACAAGGTCGCCGACCCGCAGTTCGATGAAAGGAACTTTTTGGTGCACGATTACTTTTTCGCGAAGGGTATGGAGAAGGTGAAGCCAGGAGGGTTGATGGTCTTCATCACTTCGAAAGGCACGCTCGATAAGGTCAACTCCAGCCTGCGCGATCACCTCCACGAGCGCGCGGATTTCCTTGGCGCGATGCGATTGCCGAATACCGCATTCAAGCAGAACGCGAATACCGAGGTGACGGCGGATATTGTGTTTCTCCGCAAACTCGCGACGGGCGAAAAGCCAGGCAACTCCGCTTGGCTGAACCTCGCAAGTCACAGCAATGCAGAGGGTGTCGTATTTCAAATCAACGCATACTTCGCGGCGAATCCGCACATGATGCTCGGCACGATGTCGGAAGCTGGAAAGCAGTATCGTGGGAATGAAGCGGCGCTGATTCCCGATGATCGCGAGTTGGCTGATGCGTTGCGAGCGGCGGTCGCTGCTCTACCGCAGGGCATTTACCAGATGCCCGAGGAGACGACCAATTCGCGAGCAGTTGCGCCAGTGGAAATTCTTGCGCCGAGTTACGTGAAGGAAAACGCCTTCGTGCTGCACGATGGCAGGATCACGATTCGCACCGGCCCAACCCTGACGCCGGTGACGAACTTGCCGGATGGAACGGCGCGCAGAATTCGCGGGTTGGTGAAGCTGCGCGATGCCTTGCGCGAAACGCTGCGCACGCAGCTTCACGACTCCGGGGAGGAAGCGGTGATCGAGGCGCGGCGGGCGCTCAATTTCCAATACGATCATTTCAAATCCCGCTTTGGCGCGATCAACGAGACCGCGAATCGCCGCGCGTTCCGCGGCGACCCGGATCTTCCGTTGCTGTGTTCGCTGGAGGATTACAACGACGAGACGAAGAAGGCGGTGAAGATGGCGATCTTCCGCGAACGCACCATTCACCAGCCGAAGGTCGCGATTGCCGCGGAAACCGCGCAGGATGCGTTGGTGCTCGTGCTCAATGAAACGGGGCGGGTGGACTTGGGGCGCATCGAAATGCTGTTGTGCAAGCCACCCGAGGAATTTCTGCCTGAGCTGAAAGGCATGGTTTATCGCAACCCGCAAACGGAGCGATGGGAGACGGAAGACCAGTATCTCTCCGGCGATGTCCGCTCGAAGCTGGAAGACGCACGCGCGGCTGCGGCAGCGAATCCCAGCTACCAGGAAAATGTCACCGCGCTGGAAGCGGTGCAGCCTGCGGACCTGACGCCTTCGGAAATCGACGCGCGGCTCGGTGCGGTCTGGATTCCGCAGGCGGATGTGGAGGAGTTTGCAAAATCGCTATTGGGTGCGGAAGGCATCACCGTTTCGCACGCGGCAGCCGTGGGGACTTGGTTCATTCGCGGTGACTACAGCGCCCGCGCCACCGTGGCCAATACAACCGAGTGGGGCACGGAGCGGTATTCCGCCA
>JAYSTZ010000228.1:0-4120 GCA_043719365.1 Verrucomicrobiaceae bacterium
TGAACGAGGTGCAACGTGGGCTTGCCGCCTTCCAGATATAAATCCCAGCCGCGAAATTTTCCGCCCCGGTCATCCATGCGCGCAAAGAGCGAACCGCCCTGGTCGTTCGTCACGCGCACCCACGCCGCGTAACTGAAGGCGTTCGTGCGCTCAAAATTTCCAACGTCCGCAAAGGAAACCGCGTTCGAGCCGCTGGTCGTGAACGCCCGCGCCGCCACCGCGCCGTCCTGCCAGTTCGTGTTTTCGCCAATGGCCACGGCCTGATTTGTGCCATTGGAAGCAAAATGGATTTGCTCCCCTGCCCCCTCGTCCAGCGGCGCGGCAAAAACCAGGTTGTCCGCCGTGGGCTGCGCGGAAATGCCCGCGTGATACGGCTGCGGCAGCCAGTTCGTGAAATCGCCGCGCGCCGAAGTTTTCAGCGTCGTGATTTTTTGTTCGGCAGCAGAAATCTCGTCGCCCATTTTTTCCCAACGCGCGGCGTCCTCCATTTTTGGGATGACCATCACGGGCGGCGTGGCCCGGGTGTTGCCGTCCATCGCCTTCTGTGTGGTGTTGTTGAAGAAAGCGGCCAGCGAATAAAAATCCTTCTGCGTGATCGGGTCGTATTTGTGGTCGTGGCAGCGGCAGCAATTCAGCGTGAGACCCATCCATACAGTGCCGGTGGTCTCCGTGCGGTCCATGACGTATTCGACGCGCGACTCCTCGGCGATGCGACCGCCCTCGCCGTTAATCATGTGATTGCGGTGAAAGCCCGTGGCGATGAGTTGCGATTGTGTCGGGTTTGGAAGCAGGTCGCCGGCGAGTTGCTCAATCGTGAACTGATCGAACGGCATGTTTTTGTTGAACGCCTCAATCGCCCAATCGCGCCAATACCACATCGCCCGGGTCGGGTCGCCTTGATAGCCGTTCGTATCGGCGTAGCGAGCAGCGTCGAGCCAGTCCCAGACCATGCGCTCTCCGTAGCGCGGCGAGGCCAGCAGCCTGTCCACAAGTCGTTCAAAAGCGGATTGCGGATCGCGGACTGCGGAGAGCTTGTAAGCATCCACTTCCTCCGGTGTCGGCGGGATTCCCGTGAGGTCGAGCGTCACCCTACGAATGAGTTTCTCCGGTGATGCCTCGGGATTTTGCACGAGCTTTTCGTCCGCGAGGCGTTTGGAAATGAACGCGTCAATCGGGTTACCGGGACTGGGAACTGCCGGGCGTTTCGGCGCGATGTATGCCCAATGCTCGCCCCACTTCGCACCTTCATCCACCCAGCGTTTCAGCGTTTCTTTCTGCGCATCCGTGAGCGGTTTTTTGGCCCTTTTTGGCGGCATCACATCGTCCTCGTCGGCGGGGAAAACGCGCGCAACAAGTTCGCTCTCTTTACTGCTGCCGGGCTTAATGACCGTGACACCTTCGTCCGTGCGAAACGCGCCTTCCTGTCCTTCCCTCACATCCAGCCGCAGCTTCGCTTCACGCGCCTTCGCGTCAGGCCCGTGGCAGTGGTAGCAGTGCTCCGAAAGAATCGGCTGCACGTCGCGACTGTAGTCCACCGGTCCGGCAAAGGACGGCCCTGCGGCTGCTAGGATAATGACTGAGACGGATATACGCATAAGTCTGTGGGTGAATCCAAAAGGTGGGAACTCGATTAGGGACGGTCTTCCTTCTTCGTGTCCGCGTCGCGCAGCCTCCATGCGCGAAGGAGAAGCGTGACTCCAAACCAAACGAGCACGAGAGCCACAGGCCATGCGAACACCGCAGGAAAAAATATCGCCATCGCCGCGAGCGCGAGCGGAACGAGTGCGGAAATTGCGAGGGGTTTTGCCTCCGCCGGACCCAGCACCCGATGATTCAGCACAGCCGCGCCCACGGTGCGTCCGAGACGGATGGCACCTGCGGCAGCGCGGGAAATCGAGCCGCCGCCGGGACGAGAGCGCTGATCCTCTTTTGCGCCCGGCAGCCGAATACGCTTCCGTTTGCGTAGCACGACTTCCGTGGCGTGCAGAAGGTCTCGCTCATAAGCCGCTTCCATTTGCGCCGCGAAGGCGTCGTCCTCGATCGCCACATCGAGCTCCCAATTGTTCAGCCAGCTCGCGACATTCAGATTCGTTGAGCCTACGCGCGCCCAGCGTCCATCGGCCACGGCGGTTTTTGCGTGTAGCATCGAGCCGTTCCATTCAAAGACACGGACTCCCGATTCCAAAAGCGGCCGGTACCCCGCCGTGGAAAGCGGGCGCAGCCACGGAAGGTCGCTTCCACCGGGGACAAGGATTCGCACATCGACACCGTCTTGCGAGGCGCTGCGGAGCGCCTGAACGTAAGCGGGAACGCCCGCAAAATACGCATCCGTAAGCCACAGCCGCCGCACAGCCATTGAGGCAATCAACAAATCCAGGCGGTAAACACCTGCGAGATTCGGCGCAGTCGCCAGAACGCGGACTGCAGTCTCCCCGACCGGATACGATTCTGGAATCTCCAGCAACTCAGCGGAGAGAGGACGTCCGTTTTCATCCCATACTTGCGCGAACGCACGAACGAGATCCGCACAGACAGGGCCGCGCAGTTCCACACCGGTATCCCGCCACGGCTCGATGTTTCGCTCGGGATTTCCGTTCCAAACATCGCTGACGCAAAGGCCGGAGACAAAGCCCACACGTGCATCGACGACGAGAGATTTGCGGTGATCACGGCTCATCCACGCCAGCGGACTATCCCACCGGGCGGGGTTGTGAATGCGAACGATGCCGCCCTCGTTCACGAGCGGTTGCCAGAATTTCCCGCGCGTCGTCCAAGAGCCGAGCCAGTCCTGCATCACGCGCACTTTCACTCCGGCGCGGGCACGCTCGGTCAGCGCGTCCCGAAAGATCCGACCGGTCACATCGTCCTTGATGATATAGTTCTCAAACAAAATGACGCTCCTCGCATCGTGAATTGCAGCGAGCCATGCAGGGTAATTCTCAGCCGCATCGAGCAGCAGCCGCACGGCATTGCCCTCGACGAGCGGCGCTCCCGCAGCCCGCGCAAATGCCCGTTGCGCCACACTGCGCAGGTCGCGCGAGTCGGCACCACGGAATGGACGATCGGAAAGCAGCGTGTTCACCCTAGCAGTGTTGCACGAACTTTCGCCTCGACGCCATGCTCAATGCACAACCCGAACCCGCATGAACCGCTGCCCCGCGCTGCTCGTCGCTGCGGAATCTTTAATCGTGACGGCGCGGACCTCAGTCCCAGCAACCTCGCCGCTAACATATCCCGGCCCGGAAAATGGAGCGCCCGTGGTGCTGCTCGCTACGACAACCCAAGGCCCGGCCACGCCCGGTCCGGCGAGCACTTCGATCGTCACGTCGCTGTGCGTTGGGTCGCGGTTCAAGGTCAACGCGAGACGCGGTCCCTCAGGAAACGGGATTCGCTGAGGGCTCGGCCCGGCGCTGCTTTCCGTCGGATTAAGCGCGAGCGCATACTCTATGAGCGTCGCCAACCCATCGCCATCGGGGTCGCCAAGATCCGGCGCGTCAGCGTCGCCGAGATTGTCGATCTTCCACTGCTCAAACAAGGTCGGCGAAGTATAAGTCAAAACCGCCCCGAGCGACGTCCCTGACGCGTTCACAGCGCGGACCCGGAAAAAGAGCGACTGCCCCGGCGCGGGCGGCGCGACCACGTCGATAAATGTTTCGTGCGCTAACGCCGTGGGCCCGAGCAACGCAGCCCCGGTGCTTTGCCCGAGCGCGATGGTCGGCCCGAAATCAAACGACACGTTCGTATTTTCGCCGCCCAGTTGCACAGTGCTATGCAATTCCACGAAGCTCTGCACCGCACGCACGGCGGGCCTTGTGCCGCCATGCGGACCCGTTCCTGTGATGCGAAACGCCGTACCGCCTCCGCCAGTGCCACCCTTCGATGCGACGCCATACAGAATACCGCCGGGACCGAACCCAAGTTTTCCTTCAGGTCCTTTGCCACGATTCGTTCCTGCGTATCCCGTCAGTGAAAACAGCGACGTGAATGTGCCGTCCTGGCGGACCCGGAAGACCGTCCCGGAGCTTCCCGTTCCGCCTTCCAAAGCGCAGCCGTAAAGCGTGCCATCCGCAGCAACAATCAGACGGCGGGGCTGACTCCCGTCCGCTCCCGCAAACTCTCT
>JAYSTZ010000229.1:0-1796 GCA_043719365.1 Verrucomicrobiaceae bacterium
TCCGCGCGTGCTGCTCATGGACGAGCCCTTTGCCTCGCTCGACGCCATGACGCGCGAGCAGCTCTACGGCGACTTGCAGAAAATCCACGCCGCACGGAAAAAGACGATCCTCTTCGTCACACACAACGTCCGCGAAGCCGCATGCCTCGGCGACCGCGTGTTCATTTTCTCGCCTCACCCCGGGCGGCTCTGCGGAGAATTCACCATCGCACTCCCCCGCCCCCGCGACATCAACAACCCCGCCCTCGCCGAATACGCCAGCGAGATCACAGACCGCCTGCGGACCGAAGGAAAGGCGAGCGAACATGCGGAGTTCAACATTTAAGAAATGAAGCGCCTTTTCACAGCCTTGTTCATTTTCGCCACCCTCTTCGCGGGCTGGCACTGGATGGTGATCACGGGGAAATGGGGCCGCCCTGCGCCGCTGGATGTCTGGGAGTATCTCGTCGCCTCGTGGAACGACGGAACGCTGGAGCCGGCGCTGCTCGTGACCACGCAGAGACTCATGCTCGGCTACATCGCCGGTGTGCTCGTGGGCTTGCCGGTCGGACTTCTCACCGCGCGCTTTCAGGCGATGAACGATACGATTGGCGTCATCGGGCTCGGCTTCCAGACGCTGCCCAGTGTGTGCTGGGTGCCGCTCGCGCTGCTGTGGTTCGAGCCGCATGTGGAAAGCGCGATGCTCTTTGTCGTGGTCATGGGCACGCTGTGGAGCGTCGCCCTCGCGACCAATACCGGTGTGCGAAACGTCTCCCCGCTTTACAGTCGCGCCGCCCTCACTATGGGCAGCCGGGGTGCGCACTTGTGGTTCCGCGTCATCGTTCCCGCCGCTCTGCCGGTCATCGTCGGCGGTGTAAAGCAAGGCTGGGCCTTCGCCTGGCGTTCGCTCATGGCAGCTGAGATTTACGTCATTGCCACGGGCAGTTCCGGCCTGGGGCACTTGCTGAATGTCGGACGCGACAGCCGAAACATGGCGCAGGTTGTCGGCGTAATGGTCGTCATCATGCTCGTCGGTCTGATTGCAGACAAAATTCTCTTCGGGCCGTGGGAACGCTTCATCCGAATGCGTTGGGGAACAAAGTAATCACTGCGCATTAGTGCGCGAAATACGCGGGCTCGTTTCCCCGTTTCCACTTGATGTTACAGCCGACGCTTGGCCGTTGGTCGGGATTCGGTGGCCAACCCGCCAGCACCGCGTCGAGCGCCGCACGGATATCAGAGCCATCCAGCGCGCCACTCGCCGGCCTTCCCGAATCGCGAGCGGGGCGCGAATCATCGAGTTGCCCGCGATAAGCGAGACGCATCGCCGAATCGAACAAAAAGAAATCGGGCGTACAGGCCGCCGTGAACGTCTTCGCCACGGACTGTGATTGGTCATAAAGGATCGGAAATTTCAACCCTGCCTTCCGCGCCAGCGCAGCCATGTGAACTGGAGCATCCTGCGGATACTGCGCGACATCGTTCGAAGTGATTCCCACAATGCCAACACCCTTCGAGGGATACTCGTTACCCAGCCTCGCCAATTCCGGCAAAACGTGCAGCACATACGGACAGTGCGCACAAAGAAAGATCACCAGCAACGCCCGGCGCTCCCGGAAATCAACAAGCCGGACGGGGCGCCCGGAGGAGATTTCAGACAACGCAAAATCCGGGGCAGAAGTGCCCAGCGCTAACATCGTAGATTGAAAAGCCATGCCGCTATTGTTCCCCACGCAACGCATCTGTCCATCGGTATCTGAACCGAATGACAAAGAACAGGTCATACCCACAGGTTGACCAGGGTGTGATTAAAAGTG
>JAYSTZ010000230.1:0-10133 GCA_043719365.1 Verrucomicrobiaceae bacterium
CCCGCCGGGATGTTCAGCCGGAAACCGCGTGCCGTCGCGCGATCGAATACGAGCGATTCGTTCACTTCGCAAAAGTGAAAGTGGCTTCCGATTTGCACGGGTCGGTCTCCCGTGTTTGCGACTCGGATGACTTGAGTGTCGAGGCCGACTTTTGCCGGCAATGGGGCTTCAGCGATGATGATTTCTCCGGGTATCATATTCAGCGAATCGGGTGGTGGACGGTGACGAGCTTTGTTCCATCCGGGAACGTCGCCTCGACTTGCACTTCTTGAATCATTTCGGCGATGCCTTCCATCACATCCGAGCGTTTAAGGATGGTGGTGCCGTAGCTCATCAAATCGCTCACCGAGCGGCCATCACGAGCGCCTTCCATGATTTCGTATGAGATGATCGCGATGGACTCCGGATAGTTCAGCTTCAGCCCGTGTGCCTGACGGCGGCGGGCGTGATCGGCTGCGACCACGATGAGCAGCTTTTCGGTTTCACGAGGTGCAAGGTGTATGGGCTAGCGCGAGCGGAGCAACATTCCTGCTGCGATGATCGTGGATACCGCGCCGATTCCACGGGCAACAAGGATGTGCCGCTCCCGGAGCAGTCGCGCCATTCCCATACCGACTCCGCAAATCGCCAGGGTTCCGGCCAGCACGCCACTGCAATAGGTGGCCATGTTCGCGGAACTCGGAGCTTCGGAGCCGTGCGCCCAACCGTGAATCAGCGCGCAGGCAGCGGCGATTCCGCACGCGAGCGGAGCGCTCGCGCGAAATCCACCGGCGAGTGATGTAGAAAACAGAACCACCGTCACGGCGAGCGCTGTTTCGATTCCGGTAAATGAGCCCGTCAGCAATCCGCCAATCATACCCATCGCAGTAGCCCCGATGAACGCCGCGACCGGAAGCCAGCGCGAAGTTTCGTCGTGGAGCCCGGCCCAAAGCCCGAGCGCGAGCGCTGCGAGAAGATGATCGAATCCCGTGAATGGATGCGCAAGGCCCCATCCAATGTCGCCCTCGTGGCCCGCGTGACCGGGATGCGCGTGGGCGAGTGCTGGGAGGAACAGGAGCGTGATGAGCAGTTTCGTTTTCATAATGTGTCGCAGGTGCGCCACGATGCGCGGGCACGGAAGTCAGGTTGTTGGTTTTTGGAAAAGAGCATCGCTGCAATCTTCGGCGCACCCATTTACATGGTCCGTGCCAACTCGCGCCGCCACCCAAACAAATCGGTAGAGCAAGGAAGAAAACCGTCTCCCGGGCCGTCGGCAAAAATGCTCGTCGTCGCGCCGATTGTTGATTTGTCCGCACGCTGGAAAGATTCAGCCACGAATCGGGACAGCTCGTCATTCGTGAGACTCGCACGGGACCAATGTAACTGATCCACCGCGAAAGCCCGTGCGCCGCGGTAAATGCCCAGAGTTTACGAAAGCGTCAAACTCACCGATACACGTCAAAACCGCAAACCAGCGCTCAGCGACAGCGCGTGTGTATCCCGCTTGTGTGCGTGCCATCCACCGCCGTCCCCTGTGAGATCGTGCGCGGGGGCTGGTTGCAATTACCCTCGAACACGGATGCGATGGACTTCCACGAGCAACAACTTCCCCCGGTAAAATTCGCGCTCTGGGTGGTTCGATAGAAAGGTCGTCAGCGTCTCCATCACCTGCGGGATGATCTCTGGGTGATTGTGGAGTTGAATCGAAATAATCCCCCCGTGTTCAGCGGGCGGATATGCCACAATGTCCGAAAAATCTCCATCCAGCGAAACGAGAATCGCGTCAAGTTCCTGCGCTTTCGCCAACACGAGCGGATCGACTGCACGAATGGGCAACACCTCCCGGAGCAACACCACGCGATACCCGGCAAGACGAAGCGCATCCGTGACACTCGCCGGCACACACTGGTCGCCGAGGAACACCAGACTCATGCCGCCGCGTCGTAGTCCGCAAGGTCGCGAGCGTAGTGCAGACAAGCCGCCACATCCGCTGCGCTCACATCAGGAAACTCCCGCGCAATATCCTCCGCACTACTCCCGTTTGCCACATAGCCGAGCACGAGAGCCACCGGGATGCGTGTCCCTTTGATGCAAGGCTTGCCGCGCAAAATGCCCGGTTCACTCGTGATGCGTTCGCGCCAATTCATGTATGGAAAATGCCCGATGTCTTGCGAGGCGTCAACTCAGCGGTTCGGGAGGGTGTGATTCAAAGTGGAACGCAAGAGCGCGAAGCGCGGCGGTAGTAGGACAGCCTTCTAGGCTGTCGGAGTGGGACGGGCTTCCAGCCTGACCAGTTTCCCCTCATCCCTTCGCAAAGGCCACCGCAAAGGCTCCTGCTTGTCGCTCTGGACGGGCTGGAAGCCAAACATGTTCGGCTCAGCGGTTGCTGTGAGCCCTGCTTTGTAAGTAGCGAGACTGATCTGTGAGTGCTTGTGAGCGGGATGCGGGGGGGCATTTGGATTGGCTGCAATTTGTGCTCGAGGGGCGTTCTTTTTGGGCAGGCTTCACCCCGGCACTGCTTTGAGACGAAGGCGGTGCGTAGGCGTCGCGCAAAAAAGAAACTGGTCAACCTGATTCTGCAAAACCGCTGATCGAGTAGTTCCATTCTCCATGAAAAGCGTCTCGCGAAAGCTGGATTTCCTCCAACTCCTTTTTACTCACTTTCTTCTTGAGCGGATAGTGATGAGGGTCCAGTTCTGCCTGAATCTTAAGACCCTTCGCAGTCGTAGTCGCGCCGATGAGTTGCACCACCACTTCGTGGCTAATGAGCGGTTTTCCACGCCAGTTTTGTGTGATGTGGCAAAACATCCGATGTTCGATCTTATTCCACTTACTCGTCGCAGGCGGAAAGTGACACACGGCGAGCTTGAGCCCGATGGCTGCGGAGAGCTTTTGCAGGCTCACTTTCCACAGTCGGCTGCGGCTGCTGTTGCTGCCGCCTCCGTCGGCCATGATGAGAAGTTCTTTGGCTTGCGGGTAGCGGGCCTTGCCCATCATCACCCACCAGCGCCGAAGCGTCTCGGTGGCAAATTCTGCCGTGTCGTGATCGGTCCCAACGCTTACCCAGCCTTGGTTTGCGCCGACATCATAGACGCCATACGGGATCGCTTTTCCGACTTTCGGGTCTGGGAAATCATGCACTTGGACCTCTTGCGGCTCGCCTTTTTTATGACACTCGCGGCCCCCGTTTTTATACACGCCGACGAGTTCTTTCTTCTTCGTATCCACCGACACGACAGGTTCTCCGCGCTGGTGAAATTGCGCGACTTTTTCGTTGATATAGCGGAACTGCGCATCCCGATCCGGGTGGCTTTTTCCTTCCAGCACTTTGCGGTTGGATTGAAGACTGTAGCCGAGCTTTCCTAAAAGTGTCGCCACGCTCCGAGCGCTGATGGCGTGGCCCTGCGCGGTCAATTCACGGGCAAGTTTTTGAGTGCTCTTACAAGTCCAAAAAAGCGGGCGCATCGGGTCGCCACGGGTTGAGAAATCCACAAGCTTTTCCAAGCTGGCAAGCAGCGTGGGCTCTTTGCTAGAGAGGCTTTTGCGTCCCGCGCCCGACTTGCGCAGCCGGGTGAACTCGCAAGCCTTCTCATCAGGCGCTTGTTCACGCTGCCCTGCGCGAATTGTCGTGCGCGAAATCCCGGTCGCCTCGGCAACTGCCGCGATTCCTCCATACCCAATCTCGGTCGCCTCCGTTGCCGCCCAAACACGCCGCGCTCTTTCGTCAAGAAACGGTGCCAGTTTTTGATACTTGGTCTTCACACTTGCGCTGTCCACAGCTCGCATTTCGACAGCATACTGCAATTCTGCAAGTTGAACCGTTTATTTTTGCGCGACGCCTAAGCGTCTGGCAACGGCAGGCGCGTTGTCGATCCCACGAAGCGTAACCTTTCAGGGACGGGGGAAACTCCGTGCCAGAAGCCCACCGCAGTTCGCAGTGTCTATGGGGTGGTGTGCGTAGATATTTACGCGATGGACAATTCGGCGCACTCCGCGATGGGTCGGGGGCGGCGGTATTTTTTCTTTTCAACGCGCGAATCTCTGGCATCTCGTTTTGGATGACTCGTGATGAAGCCATCGCCCGCTTGCAGCCCTATCTCGGCAAGGATCTGCGTGCTCTTGCGGATGAGCATCGCGTGACGGTGTGGAAGGACGGCAAGAAGAACAAAGGCTGGGCGGGGATGGAAGTGGAGCGCCTGCTGGGGCATCCGCAGGACTCGAAACAGGAGCCGGATTTCGGAACGTTTGAGCTGAAGGTCGTGCCGGTGGTCCGCGACTTTCTCGGGCGCTGGAGCGTGAAGGAAACGATGGCTATCACGATGATCGATCCGAAAAACGTGATCGAGATGCCCTTCGAGCACAGTCACCTGCTGGATAAGCTGACCTCGCTGCTGATATGCGCGCGGGTGTTTGTAAATGAGCAGGACGACTCATCGCTTTTGCTGAAGGCGGGCGGTTTCGATCTCGGCGATGGCGAAATGTTCCGCACGGCGCAGGCTGACTATGAACTGGTGCGCAAGACGCTGCGGGAAGGCGGCGAACTCACGGGATGGATGGGCAATTTCGTCCAGCCCCGCACGAAAGGCCCCGGCAAGGGCGTGAAGTCGTTCGCGTTTTACGCGAGGACGGGATTTGTCGCGCGGATGCTAAAGCTGAACGGGTGAGCGTACGCTGGCTCAGCGGATGCCGAGCAGCTCGACCTCGAAGACGAGCGTGGAGTTCGGTGGGATTGCCCCGGGGTAGCCTTGCGCGCCGTAAGCGAGGTCTGGAGGGATAGTGAGCTTCACTTTGTCGCCGACTTTCATCTGGGCGACGCCGATGTCCCAGCCGCGAATGACCTGGCCTGCGCCAAGGATAAACTCGAAGGGTTCATCGCGGTCCACGGAGCTATCGAATTTTCCGCCGTCGGTGAACCAACCAGTGTAATGGACGGAGACGCGATTGCCTTTTTCCGGCGCTGCGCCGGTTC
Source organism: Verrucomicrobiaceae bacterium (assembly GCA_043719365.1). Classification (GTDB taxonomy): domain Bacteria; phylum Verrucomicrobiota; class Verrucomicrobiia; order Chthoniobacterales; family Chthoniobacteraceae; genus SXWH01. Next base: position 4,949 of record JAYSTZ010000230.1, read on the forward strand.
CCGTGGTGATGACTTCGATTTGGAGTTCGTTTGTGGACATGCGCGGAACCCAGCAGTTTTCTGTGGCGTGGTCAATGGACTTGGAAAACCCGACGCATCGGGGAGGCACCGATGAATTTGATGTTGGGGCCCAACAGCCCTCTTTCCCTCTACGAGAGAGGGCGCTATTCATGGGGGATGAAGTGTGCCCGATTGATCCTGATGTTTTGCGCTGCGGCGCTTTGCGGTTGCTCGCTGTTTCAGTCCGCGCCGCCGAAGCCGACAATTATCCGGTTTCCCAAAACGCAGCCGGTGGAGACCTCGGTGCCGAAGCTGGTGGGCGTCGTTTCGATGGTGAACCTGGAAGGGCAGTTTGTGCTCGTGGAGAGCAACCAGAGCGCGGCGCTGGAGGCGGGCACGGCGCTGAAATGTATTCGCGACGGCGTGGAGTCGGCGGTGATCGCGGTGGGCAAGGAACGTCGTCGTCCTTACGTGACTGCGGACATCGTGAAGGGCGAGCCGCAGAACGGGGATCAGGTTTTCGAGTGAATGTATTCGCGGACGGCGTCGCGCCAGTCGCGCGGGTGTTGTCCGGTGAGGGCGGTGAGGCGGGCTGCGCTCATGGCGGTGTTGGGCGGGCGTTTGGCGATGAAGGCTTTGAGGTCGGCCATTTTGAGTGGCGCGACGGTGCGGGTCTTGAGCGGTGCGCCGGCTTCTGCGGCGCATTCGAGCGCCCACTGTCCGTATTCCTGCCACGTGCAACTTCCGCCGTTGCAAAGATGGAGGATGCCGCCGGCGTCGTTGTCGAAAAGGAATGGCTGGAGCAGGCGTGCGGCGTCGAGGGTGTAGGTGGGCACGGCGATCTTGTCGGCGATGGCGGCGACTTCGTCTTTTTCCAACGCATTTTTGACGATCTGATCGACGAAGCTTGGGCGGTCCGGGCCGAAGACCCACGAGACGCGAACGACGAGGCCGCGGCCTTCGCTGGCTGTGAGGACGCCGGACTCGCCCGCCCGCTTTGATGCGCCGTAGATGCTGATGGGCACGGCAGGATCGTCCTCGGTGTAGGGTGTTTCCTTTGCTCCATCGAACACGTAGTCGGTGGAGATGTGGATGATGCGCGCGCCTTTCTTGCGGCAGGTTTCGGCGAGAATCGTGGGGGCAGCGGCGTTTAGATCGAAAGCCTCGGCGGTTTCTGTCTCACAGCGGTCCACATTGGTCTGGGCAGCGCAGTTTACGAGCACGGCGAAATCCTCGGCGTCGAGGCGCGTGGCGAGCTCGTCTGCTTTGGAGAGGTCGAGTTCGTTGCGGCCCATGCCGGTGACTTCAAAGCCCGCGGCGCGCCACTCGCGCACGAGTGCTGCGCCGAGTCGGCCATTTGCTCCTGTGACGATGATTCTGGATTTCATGCGCGTAGTGAAAGGCGTTTTCCGCAGCAAATGGAACTGAAAATCTCTGCGCTTCCATTTCTTCACCAGAGCAGCGACCAACATCGGGTGCATGTCCAAACGATCGTCCATCATCATCCGGGTTGCCTCCGCGCTTGCTGCCAGCGCGGCACTGGCGGGCGGTCCAGAGAATGCGCTGGTCGTCGTGAATGCGGACAGTTGGGCGAGCGTTGCGGTGGCCAATGCCTACGTGGAGGCGCGCGGAATCCCGCACGGGAACGTTGTCTATCTTCGGGATATTCCGTCGTTTGAGAGAATCGGCGTGGAGGAGTTTCGCGAAAAGATTCTGCAACCTCTCGTGCGCACCGCGGAGTTGCGTGGCATCGCGCGGCAGATCGATTATGTGCTCTACAGTTCCGATTTTCCCACGGCGATCGACATCTCTGCGGACACTGCGGGGAAGACGTTGCCGAAGATGATCACGCAGCCGGCATCGATCACGGGGCTCACGTTTTTCTATCAGTTCACGCTTTCAAAAAATCCCGGCTATCTCGGGATGAATACGAACTTTTACTTCCGCCAAATCTCGAAGACGACCACCGAAGCGCGATGGCCGGAGGATGAGATGCAGGCCTACCAGAGCGCGCTCCGGACGCTCCTGGAGTTTGGCGCAAAGCGTGAGCAGGAACGGATCTCGCGGGATAAAGAGGAGGCTGATGCGAAGAATGCGGGCCGTCTTCCTTTCGTGGAAAAGCGCGATGCAACCGCGATGGGAAAGGAGCTTTCGGAACTCCGCGCGGCGGGAGGACTACTTGCCGCGCTGAAGGAGAAGCATCCTGCAAACACCGAACTCCTTTACAATATCGCGTGCCTTCGCGCGCTCTCTGGAGAGCTGGATGCCGCAGTGGAGTCTTTGCGCGAAGCAATGCAGAACGGCTGGTGGGACATGACGCAGGCGCGGCGAGATACCGATCTCCGTTCAATTCAGGATAGGCCGGATTTCAAGCTGCTCGATGCGCGGGTCCGAGATGTGAAGTTCGAACTTTGGCCCACGAGTGGTTTTCGCTCCAGCGTCGGCTGGCTGCCTACCGGACAGCCCACGCAGCCGGATAAAGGTCTGCGCTATTTGCTGCCTGTCGTCCTCGCGCAGACGAGCGGACGCGGGCTGAGTGTTGCGGAGTCGATCGAAGGACTTCGCCGTAGTGTCGCGGCGGATGGCACGCGGCCGAAAGGCACGGTTTATTTCATGAACAACGGCGATGTGCGCTCGACCACGCGGGAGTGGGGCGTGGCGCGTGCGGCGGAGAAACTGCAATCAATCGGCATCGCGGCGTCGGTCGAGCAGGGAGTGCTGCCCCTCAGGAAAAAGGATGTCGCAGGCGCAGTCATCGGGACGGCGGATTTCGATTGGGCGAAAAGCGGTAGCACGATCCTTCCGGGCGCTATTTGCGAGCATCTCACGAGTTTCGGTGGTGCGCTGGAGGGCGACATGAAACAGCAAACGCCGTTGACCGAGTTCCTCCGCGCCGGAGCGGCGGGATCGAGCGGTGCAGTTACCGAGCCTTACGCGCTCCAAGCGAAGTTCCCGACGCCATTCATCCATTGGCACTATGCGCAAGGATGCACGCTCGGCGAGGCGTTCTATCAGTCCGTCGCCGCGCCGTATCAGCTCCTCGTCGTGGGCGACGCCCTTTGCGCGCCGTGGCAAAAGAAGATCGTCCCCGTCGTCGCTGATCTCACGCCGGGGAAAGTGCTGAAGGGCGAAATGAAAGTGACGCCGTCGATTCAGTCGTCCGATGGACTCCAGCCTGCGCTCACCGAGTTGCTCCTTGATGGACGGAAGGTTGCCATTGCGAAGCCCGGCGAGCCGCTGGTTTTCAACACCGCAGCCGCGCCCGACGGCCCGCATCGACTGTCCATCGTCGTCACCGCCGCAGACGCGCTGGCGACTCGCGGAAGCCTCGACGTGCCCGTGACGATTCACAATCGCGATGCGGAGGTGAAGGTGACCGCGCCCTCCGGCGACTGGCCGTGGGACAAGCCGCTGGAGATTCGCGTTTTCGCGCCCGGAGCTGCGGGCTTTGCATTCAGTCACAACATGCGCGAGCTTGGGCGGGTCGTCGGTGCGGAGGGAAAGCTCACCATCGATCCGCGTGTGCTGGGGCAGGGGAATGTGCGTATTCTCGTCGCAGCGCTGTCGGACGATAAGACGGAAACTTGGGGCGCGCCGGTCGCTCTCAACATCACGCCGCCCAAACTAATTCCCGCCGCTGCGCTCGCAGCCGGACAATCGCTGGAGCCCGGCTTCCGCGTCACGCTTGCGGGCTTGCCCGGCGTTGTGGTGCAGGAGGCGTCTGGCGACTGGCTGGCTGGTGCGGGCGTAAAAGGCGGTGGCGAATTTTCCGTGGATGGCTGGTTCGAGGTCGCGGGCGATGACGTCTATCAGTTCCAAATGCGTGGTGCGGAAAAGCTCGCCATCTCAATCGACGGAATGCCGCTGGACTGGCCGCGCGGCAAGGAGTGGTGGTTTGTCCCGGCTCCGCTTGCGAAGGGCCTTCACCGCGTTCGCATCGAGGGAAAAGCGGACGCTGCACCGAAGCTGGAAATCCGTTTCGGCGGGCGCGGAACGCAGCGGATGAACGGAGCCATTTTCCGCAACGCTCGATCCGGTTGAGTGCTCAAGCAGGCCACAGCCACGCGATCGCCGCAGCCCCGGCAACCACGGCGATAAACCCGAGCACCACCAGCTTTCCGAGCATCCGGCTTCCGAGTGACACGGCGAGAATTCCTTTGAACACGAGGTTTGCGACTCCCGCCGTGAGCACGATGCGCCACCCGGTGCCCGCATCGAGATGAGCCCCGCGCACGAGACTCGCCGTGGAGAGCGTGATTGCATCCATGTCCGTGAGTCCCGAAATCGCTGCCACGGTGTAGAGGCCGGCTGAGCCGAAGTGTTGCCTTGCAAACGCGACCGCAAGTAGAACAAGTGCGTACATCAGCCCGAATACAATCGCGCCTTTGATTTCGGAAGGAGGCGTCTCGGCTGGCTGTTCGACTATGTCCTTTCGCGCGAAAAGCCAGCATCCAAACGTGACCGCCGCAGTCCACAGCATCATTGCGGCAAGTGGGGGAATCATCATCCGGCCCGCGTCGGAGCCGACCGCAAGCACCTCGGCGATGAGTCGGACAAAGACGACGGTGGAGGAAATCATAATCACGAGACTGAGCTTTCGCTCGCTGGAATGCGGCTTCACGCTTTGCCGCGAAAGACTTGCGGTCGTCGCGGTGCTGGAAATCAATCCGCCGAGCAGGCCCGAGATGAGCATGCCTCGATTGGGGCCGATGAATTTTCCCGCGAGGTAGGCTGCGAGGCTGATTCCGACGATCAAGACGACCATCAGCCAGATATGGAACGGGTTGAACACGCCGAAATATCCGTAATCCTTGTTCGGAAGGACGGGCAGAATTACGAGACCGATCAGCACCAGTCGGGCGATCGCGCGCAACTCGTCTTCGCCGATTCGGTGAACCACTGCGTGCAGCGACTTCTTCCCCTGAAGCAGCACCATCACCGCTCCCGCGACGACGATGGCCACCGCGTTGTGTCCGAGAATGGGTAGCATCCCGGTGAGGAACATCGCGAGGATCGCGAACTCCGTTGTGAGGCCGGAATCGCTCTCTTTCGAGCGTAGCGAGGCGAGGTTGCCGATGACGATCAACACGGTCAGACAGATGATTGCGCCGGCGATAACCAGTCCGCCAAAAATGCCGGCCACCAACGCGGACAGTGCGCCGGAAAGTGTCACCAGCGCAAACGT
>JAYSTZ010000024.1:0-4903 GCA_043719365.1 Verrucomicrobiaceae bacterium
GAATGCCAAATCCGGCGACACGAGTGCTGAGTCCTAGAATCTCAAACTTCAACCCCGCACCACGAACGCTCAATCCGGCAATGCGAGTGCTGAATCCGAGAATCCCAATGTTCAATCCGAAAATGCGAATTTCATATCCGGCTCTAATGATGTTCATCCCGGATATGAGAATGTTAAATCCGGCAACTCCAGTTCTATAAGCCGAAGTGCTACCTCTTTATTCTGTAAATCCAACAACATGTAATCATTACACAAATCCACACCGTAGAAATCCACTCCCATGCCCACCAATCCAGAAAACAGCAGTTCCAGCAGTTCCACACAATCCTCTCAACCCGAGAAAAAGCCCCGGAAATCCCCCGGCCCGTTTAACCAGGCCAAACTCGATGAGCTAGACCGCACCCGCGACATCATCGCCGCCTACCGCGACCCGGCGCACAAACAGACGCTCATCGCCCGCGATGTGACCGAGGCCGAAGTCACCGCACTCGAAGCCACTGTCGCCCTCGCCCAGACCTCGCTGACTGGCGGGCACAGTGCCACCGTCGCCAAAGAGCAACTCACCGCCGAAGAAGCCGTCGCAAAAGCAGCCGTCGTCGCCGCCATTTCCACCACGCAACGCGGCGCACTGCGCACCTTCCGCGTCGGCCAGCGTGCACGACTCGGCGATTACTTTATCGGCGAAGAACTCGACACGAATTTAATCCGCCTCAAAGCCATCGCCCAAAGCATTCTCGACCGCATCGCGCCGGGCGAAAACAACGCCCCGCCGCTCGACGTGCTTAAAGGCGTAAAAGCCCCCGATATTCAAGCGCTCGTGACCGCCCACAGCCAGCTCGCCGCAAAAGACAACGCGCAAGCCGCCGCCCAAGCCATCGCAAAAGGCGAGCGCCGCACCGCCGATGAATTGCTCGGCGACATCATCGCCGGGCGCCTCGACATCCAGCTTGCCGCTGACCAAGAATGGCCGTGGAAAACGCGAGAGTTCGACGTGATCCGCGCCCAATTCAAACTCCCCCTCACCCGCCCCATGACGGAATAATCGCGCATCTCCGCGCCGAGCGTCCCCAACACGAGGAGGACGACGGTCCGATTATTCCCAGCAGCAGCACCAGCGCGGAAAGCAGCTCATCTTCGACCACCATCACCGGCGACTCATCCAGCGACCTCGGCGGGGGTAGTAGCAGCGACAGTTCCGAATCCTCATCTTCCACATAGCGACATCACTCCTCAACCGTTTCAAAACCATGCCCGATTCATCCAGTTCATCCAGCTCAGAGCTTCCGCCAGACGATAGCTCCAGTTCTTCCTCATCCGAGAGTTCCGGGACTCCCCCGCCGGGGAGTTCGTCCTCTTCCGCCGAATCAGAATCGAGCAGTTCATTGTCTTCCGAATCGGACTCGTCGAGTGACAGTTCCTCGTCGGAGTCATCTTCCAATAGTTCGTCCTCTGAATCTTCAAGCGATAGCTCCTCGTCAGAATCATCGAGCAACAGTTCCTCTTCAGACAGTTCTACCTCGGATAGCTCGTCGTCCGACAGTTCGTCATCCAACAGCTCCTCCTCAGAAAGTTCGTCTTCGGATAACTCATCGTCCAGTTCGAGTTCATCAAGTAGCAGCGAAATCCCTCAGCCGCCCGAATGTTGCTGCGAGGAATGCGAGACTTCATTGGGATGCTCGGCTGCTGAAGCTGTTTGTAAAGAAAAGTGCGAATCGACTGCGCCTGATCCGGTTCATTACGCCACGGGTCAACTCAAACTTCCGGAAGTCGATTTGGAGTACGAAGGCTATGGGATAAACTGGTCGGTTATTCGCGCCTTCGGCAACATCTTCACCACGGGAGACACGGTGTATGGCAACAATTGGTCGAACCAGTTTGTTCCCACGCTCAGCGTGACAAGCGCGGGAGCAACCGTGCGGAGTAGTCCGAGCCAAATCTACTACTTCACCCGCACTGGCGATGTTTTCACGGCTGCGTTCTTCTTCAAGGCGTATTTAAAACTGACGCTCAATTCCACCAATGCGGAATTTGAGCTGCAAACTCCGGGAGGAAAGACCTACGTGTTTGCCGCGCTGGCACCCACCCAGCCGAGTAAACCGTTGAAACGGATTGTGGAACGCGACGGACTCCCGACCTTGGTGACTTACGCGGGTGGAGGAACTATATCGAGCATCGCACGCCAGTTTGGCGGGGTGAATACAGGGCTCTACTACACCGGCAATAGGATCACCCTGCGGGTAAAAGGCGTGGATGTTCGCCGCGTGACTTACACGTATTACTCTACAGGCAGCGCGTTTGGGCTCGCAGGTGATTTGCAGTCAACCGTTGTCGAGCATCTCAATGAAACGACCACGGCATGGGAGGTCGTCCGGCGTACTTGTTACCGATATTACACCACGATTTCAGCCATCGGGTATATGCACGGGTTGCGGTATGTCGTCGGCCCGGAGGCCTATGAGAGAATCGTTGCTGCGGGGCATGATCCACTCACGGCATCGGATTCGGTCATCGCTGGGTTTGCAGATTATTGTTTCCGGTACGACACCGCGCAACGCGTCACGTCCGAATCGCTTCGCGGGGGCTCCTACACCGTGTCGTATCAGTATTTCGCAGGTTCCGGCCCCGGCACAGACGCAAATGGTTGGAGCAACAAAACCATCGTCACGTTTCCCGATGCCACGACGGAAACTGTTTACACGAATCCGTTCGGACAGGTCATGCTCAAAGTCCGCAGCGACGGTACCGGCGAGTGGTGCAGGGCGTTTCGCTATTCCGAGGATAGCCGCTTGTTAGAGAAAGCTGAGCCTTCCGCAGTGGAGTCATACGACCCATTGGAGCCTACACTATTTACGCTCAAGCTCCACGATGGGCTGATTCATGGAACTGAATATTATCCAGATTCTGGCGTCGGGCGGCTATGGAAGCAGACCGTCAAGCAAGGTACTGAGGGCACCCCACTGGTTTTAACTGAATTTACATGGGACCCACGCACGGCATCAGATGGGCGCACAAGTACATTCCGCGCTTCACTCAAAACGGCAGTCGGCACTCCGGGTAGTGGTGATATGGCGACGACTTCTTTTGCGATCACCGTAGCAGGCGATTCGCTCGTGCCCTCGAAAATCATCACTACACTTCCCATCGTAACCACTGCACAAAACGGCTCCGGCGTTGCGAATACGCAGTCAGAGCTTTACGACGAATACGGCTATCGTATTTGGTCGAAAGACGAGCGCGGGTTCCTGCAAAACTGGGACATTGATGCGGGGCTTGGCGCGGCAACCCGGCAAATCGTGGACGTTAATACCGGGACGACTCCTTGCCCTGCGGGCTGGGTGACTCCGACCGGCGGAGGGCTGCATTTGGTCACCGACTACACGCTCGATTCTGTAGGCCGTGTCGCTCGCGAAGCGGGGCCGGTGCATTCGGTCGATGTCGGTGGAACGGCGAAGTGTGTGCGCACACTGCAATGGACCGTTCGAAAAGAAGGGGCTCTGGAAGAGCGAACGGCGTCGGGTTGGCTCGATACGGCTACTTCCGGGGATACCGGGACACTTGTCGATCCCGTCTCCATCACGAAATATGATCACGCGGGCCGTACGGTTCAGCAGATTCAGGCGACTCGTGCGAGCGGGGTGTCTGGTCCGCTTTCGGCTTCCGAGACATTTGCACAATCGCAATATACTGCGTGGAGTATTGCGGCTTACAATAACGCGAGCCAGTTGACTTCGCAGCGTGTGTATCACGCGATTCCTGCTTCGGGAGGAGGATCGGCGGGTACGAATTACTCGGAGACGACGTATGGCTACGATTCTATGAATCGTCGAGTGCGCACGGCTTCACCGGCGGGAACGATCTCGGAAACGGTGTTCAATCTGCGGGGGTTGGTGGTTCAGTCGCTCGTGGGAACCATTGATGGCACCGGCAGTAATATGGTTACCATCGAAAGCCGCCAATACGACACTGGTGCCACATCCGGCGGAAATGGTCTGCTGACGACAGTCACCGCCCATGTTTCCAGCTCAGAGAACCGCGTGACCCAGTTTGCGTATGACTGGCGCAACGCTCGCATTCGCACTACGGGCGAACTCGGCTTCCGGGAGGAATATGAGCTCGATATTCAAAGTCGCGCCATCGTATCCGAGCGTTGGAATGATGTGGGAACGGCGTTGCGCACGGCAAAGAGCGAGACGCTTTACGACGCGCTCGGTCGCGTTTTTCGCACGATTCGCCACGGCGTGAATCCGACAAGCGGTGCGCTGGACGGTTCCATCGTGGAGGACAGTTGGTTTGATCCTGCGGGAAATGTTGCAAAGCGAAAAAACCCGGAAGGCTCGGGCTTTGAAAAACTGACGTATGACGGCGCAGGCCGGACGACGAATCGCTACGCTGCATACAATCTTGCCGCACCCACGTATGCCGAAGCGCTGACCGTAGTGAACGACACCGTGATGGAGCAAAGCGACCTGATCTACGACACGGCCAGCAGTGTCATCATGCAAATCACGCGCGAGCGTTTCCATAATACCAGCGGAACTGGCGCACTCGGCGGACCAACTGGCACAGCGCCCCTCGCTCGCGTGCTGTTCACGGCGGTCTATGCAGATGCAATTGGCCGCACGCAGGCGTCCGTTGCATTCGGGACGAATGGTGGCACGGCGCCGACTCGACCGGCGACGATTCCGACTAGCTCGGATACGATCCTTGTGACACGCTTCCTCTACGATGAAAGCGGACGCCAAAACAAAACGCTCGATCCGAAAGGCACCATGAACGCGCAAGTGTTCGATACAGCGGGCCGTGTCATTACGACCATCGAAAACGTCACAACCGGAACCAGTGACGATGAAAACCGCACCACCCAATACGCCTACAATCCCGAAGGCCGACTCGCCACACTCGT
>JAYSTZ010000231.1:0-10133 GCA_043719365.1 Verrucomicrobiaceae bacterium
CTCGTACGAAGCGCACGGTGATGCCGCCACGGGCACGCTCACTTCCACTGCATTCACTGTCGCCCAGCCCTTCGCGAGTTGCCTCATCGGCGGAGGCTCGGGGCTCGCGACCCGCGTGGAGATCGTCAATGCAGCAAACGGATACGTTCTTTTCCGAGCCACTGGCCCCGACAATGAAAAGATGCGGGCGGTGTTCTTCGATTTACGTCCTTTTGCGGGAGCGAAAATCTTTGTGCGACTTGTCGATGAAGCGACGACGGGATGGGGACATGTGAACTTCGATGAATTCGTCTTTCACGATTCGCAGCCCCCGCGTGTGGAAGAAATCAAGCCCGCTCCGCTCGCGGCAAACTGAACACCATTCGCGCGTCACCCTTTCGGCAACTCTTTCACAACGGCTGCGGGATTTCCCTGCACGACGACGAACGGCTGGACCTCGCGCGAAACCATCGCTCCCGCCGCCACCCGACTCCCCCGCCCTACTTCGACACCGGGCCCGATAAAGGCCATCGCAGCGACCCACGATCCCTCTCGAAGTGTGATGGGCTTTGTGATCAAATCGAATGTCTCTTTTGAATGATCATGCGAACCGGTGCAGAGGAAAGCACGCTGCGAGACGCAGACGTTCGATTCAATCGTGACCTGCGCGAGCGAAAGAATCATCACCTCTTCGCCGATCCACACGTCATCGCCGATGGAGACGCGCCATGGAAACGTGACGTTCACATTCCCCCGAATCACCACGCCGTTTCCGACAGAAGCCCCGAACGCCCGCAGAAGCGCGCACCGCACGTCCGACGGCCACGGCACGGAAGTCTGGAAAAAGCACCATTTCGCCGCAAGCCAGAGAGCCTCCTTCAGCCGGGACGCCCCTCGGTCGAATCCTTGAGCCGTATAGCGTGCGAGCTGAATCATAAATGAAATTGGATTCGGCAGCGGGCCGAAAAATTGCGGTTGGGCATTTGAGTGCCGCAAGCTATACCCGTGCCGGAAGCAGACGGCAACCACGGCAAGAGAAGACGGAGATTGATATGGCACGGAGTCCGCTTTCATACTTTCACACATGAACCAAGCTCGACAGTCCCGAACTGAGGTCGCTGATGCACAAATCTGCGGCGAATCCTCGAAGGACAAACATATCGAACTACTCCGGAAATTCCGGCCACACTCGCCGGAATGTTTTTCCCTGCCCTGTGGCGACGGCATTTTTTCGATCAAAAAACCATGATTCAACCGCAGCTCACATGGCCCGCCGCGCCACGGCAGATTCGCGTGAATAGTGGCGAGGTGCATCTTTGGAAGGCGAGCCTCGACACGCCCGCAACTGTGGAGCAATGCCGCGCGGTTCTTTCCGCGGATGAGCTCGTTCGTGCGGCGCGGTTTCATTTCAAAGAGGACGCAGGCCAGTTCATCGCGACGCGCGGGGCAGTGAGGATGATCCTCTCGCGCTATCTTTGCGAAGACCCGGCAAAATTGGTGTTCCAAGTCGGGGGCCATGGGAAACCTTTTGTCGTCCACCCTTTCATGGACATCCGTTTCAATGTGAGCCACTCGCGCGACATCGCGATGATCGCAGTTTCGCGTGGCCGCGAAGTGGGCGTGGATGTGGAGTGGATTCAGCACGACATGACATTCGAGCCCATCGCCGAGCACTACTTCGATCCCCAGGAGAATTGGGATTTGCGTATTGCGCCGCAGTCCGAGCGCGTGTCGCGGTTTTTCGATTTGTGGACTCAAAAAGAGGCGCGACTCAAAGCGGAAGGCGTCGGACTCGTCGGCAATCCGGCCCGTGAATCGTCTTGGAGCGTGCGTCGGCTTTCGCCCGCAGCAGGATACGCCGGTGCGATTGCGTGCGAGGGAGAGGATTGGGATCTGGCTTATTGGGAGTGGAGCCTGTAAATCCTCCCGCCTTAATTACGTATGTCTGAAGCCCAAAAACAGCCCGAAACAACCGGGAACTACGAGATCATCATTGCGCCGAGCAAGGGCTGGCTGCGCATCAATTGGCGGGAGATGTGGGAATACCGCGACCTGCTCGCCATCCTCGTCCGCCGCGATTTTCTCGCGAAGTATAAGCAGACCGTCCTCGGCCCGATTTGGTTCGTGCTTCAGCCGCTCCTCACAGCTGTGGTCATGAGCATCGCATTTCACAAAATCGGCGGCATGGAAACCGGAGGATTGCCCTCGCTGCTTTTCAATCTTTGCGCGCTGTTACCGTGGAGCTACTTCTCGCAAAACATCACCACGGGAGCCGCGACATTCACTGCGAATTCGCATCTTTTTGGAAAGGTGTATTTCCCCCGCCTCGTCGTCCCCGCAGCCGCCGCAATTTCCAATCTGTTCGCTCTCGGTCTTCAGTTGATCGTGTTCCTCGCGTTTTACGCCGCCTACGCACTGCACGGCTCTCCAATCCACATGGGCTTCAGTTCATTGCTCGTGATTCCCATCTTCATCATCACCGGCATCTTCAGCCTCGGAGTCAGCTTGCTCATTGCCGCTTCCACAGCGAAATACCGCGATCTCGCGCACCTCACGCCGGTGCTATTACAGCTTTGGATGTTCGCTTCGCCGGTCTTTTATCCGATGAAAAGGATCACCGACCAGCCCGCGTTCACCTGGCTGGCGTGGGCGAATCCGATGGCACCCATTGTTGAGGCAACACGCGACCTGCTTTTGATCGGGGGAAAAGTCAGTCCTGAGATGCCCACGATGCTCGGAGTAGCTGCGCTCGCTTCCATTCTTGCGTTGATTCTCGGAGTCGTGGCCTTTAACCGCGCAGAGCGCACCGTCGTGGATAGTGTGTAAATGACTGCCACGCACACCAGTCGTCCGATTATCGAGATCGATTCCGTCTCCAAACGCTATCGAGTAGGAACACTTGGCCCGTCATCGCTGAAGGAAGCATTTCGGGGAATATTTTCCGGCGGCAGAAAACCCGCCGCGACTCAGGATTTCGGGGCCAGAAAAGGCGATCTTCCCGGAACATTCTGGAGTCTCCGCGATGTGAATCTGACCGTGCAGCGCGGCGAAGTCGTCGGGCTCATCGGGAAAAACGGCGCGGGGAAATCCACGTTGCTGAAGCTCATTTCGCGCATCACCGAGCCGACGAGAGGACGTATCACACTCCGCGGCCGCATCGCGTCGCTGCTGGAAGTCGGCACCGGATTCCATCCCGAACTCACCGGGCGCGAAAACATCTTTTTGAACGGTGCAATCCTCGGAATGAAGCGATGGGAAATCCAGGCGAAGTTCGATGAAATCGTGGAGTTTTCCGAAGTGGGCAACTTCCTCGATACGCCCGTGAAGCGTTACTCCAGCGGCATGTTCGTGCGCCTCGCATTTGCCGTCGCCGCGCATCTGGAGCCGGAGATTTTGCTCATCGACGAAGTGCTCGCTGTGGGCGATGCAGGATTCCAGCAAAAGTGCCTCGGCAAAGTCAGCGAGATCTCCGAGCGCGATGGCCGGACGGTTTTTTTTGTGAGCCACAATCTCGCGGCAATTCGCTCACTTTGCACCCGCGCCGTGCTGTTTGAAGACGGCACGGTGAAGACGAGCGGCGCGCCGGAAGACGTCATTTCGCAGTATCTGGCCTCGTCCCTTCACAGCCATGACGGCGTGCCCGGATATCTGCATTGGGGCGGCGGCGACGACGCACCGGGGATGGAAGACCTGCGGTTGCACTCCCTCACGCTGAAAAATGCCGACGGAGAAGTGGCGGGGATTTTTGATGCCGACGCGCCCATCCAAATTGAACTCTGCTACCGTGTCGTCAACCCGCTGAGGGGCGCGCGAATGCTCTTTTCGGTTTTCACCACCGAGGGCGACCTCGCGATGGTTCTCACGGATCACGAGCTCCAGAAACCCATCCTCGTTCCCGGACGCTACTGCACGCGAATCAAGATTCCCGGCGGTGTTCTGAACCGCCGCGCATATTCGATCGCGCCGAGTGCGGATGCTCCCGGCCATCGGCATCTGATGCTTATCGGGCCGCACCTTCCGTTTACCGTCGCCGGCCCAGCGAACCACCTCTCGCAATTTCCCGAGCGCTGGCCCGGCATCGTCTCTCCAAAAGTCGAATGCGCGGTCGAGACTCCGGGAGCACAGCCATGAGCAACTCGGCCGCCAGCAAAGAATTGAGACTCCCCGGCCTCGACGGGCTACGCGGAGTCGCGTGCATCATGGTGTTTCTGTATCACCTCCGCTGGGCCGCACAGCCCAGCACTTTAGAACCGCTGAAGTTGATGGTTGGGTCGCTGAATTTGGAGTTCCTCCTGCGGAAGTTCGACATCGGAGTCTCTATCTTTTTCGTCCTATCCGGGCTCCTGCTTTCCATTCCATTTTGGCGCGCCTTTTTCGAGAAACAGCCCGCGCCGGAACTCCGGCGATATTTGTGGCGGCGGGCCTGCCGCATTGTCCCTGCTTACTACGCGGTGCTCGTCGCAGTGTATCTGCTTCAAGGCGGGACTTACACGTTTTACGGCGCAATCGACTTCCTGTTGCACGCCACGTTTCTGCACAACTTCGCGGACGCGACTTACCACAGCCTTCACCCGGATTTGTGGACTATCGGTATCGAGTTTCAATTCTACCTGATCCTGCCGCTCATCATGGCTGCGGCTGGATTCTTCGTTCGAAAATGCGGGGCGGCCATGGGACTGCTTGCGCTCATCGCGACGTGCTGGCTGGTGGATATCGCTGCGACAGCGGCTTTGCTATCAGCGGAGCCAATCATCGCAGACCGTTTCTTATCGGCGACGGGGTCCGTGATTTACGGCACGGTGTTCTCCTACTTGAAGCACTTCGCATTCGGCATTGTTGCAGCCTTCGCCGTTCTGCGCGGATCGTTTTCGCGAAAAACTGCTGACTTGATTTGCCTCGCAGCGATGGCGGCGACCGCGGCGATCATCACATTCGGCACCGAAGGCTGCTGGCACCGGACGACGGCGCTCGGCTGGCCGCTGAGCCCGCTGATTCTCGCAATCCTCGCGGCATCGCTTGCTCGCTCGGAGACTTGCGCCCGTATCTTCTCGATGAAGTGGATTGCGACCACCGGCACGATTTCATACGGGATTTACTTGTGGCACGACTTGATCCTGCGCGCCGCATTTTCAGGAACGCTCCGCGGTAACTACTCGGGCTTTCCCTTGCTCTTCGTCGGTGGCTCCATTGCAGTGATCGTGACGCTCGCCATCGCCACGCTTTCATGGCGATTCATTGAGCGCGACGCCATCAGAACCCCTTACCCTTTCAATCGATGAGCCTTCCCCGAATCTCAATTATCATTCCGTCGTTCAATCAGGGTGCCTACATCGAAGAGACCCTGAAGTCGGTGATCATGCAGGATTTTCCAAATCTCGAACTGATCGTCATGGACGGCGGCAGCACGGACCATACGACGGAAATCCTCAAGCGCTACAGCGACCGAATCACGCACTGGGAAAGCGAGAAAGACCGCGGCCAGACGCACGCGATCAACAAAGGGCTCGCACGGGCAACCGGAGATATTTGGGCTTACCTGAACAGCGACGATTTGCTCGCCCCCGGAGCGCTCCACCGTGTGGCCGGGATATTCACGGACCCGGCTGTGGACTGGGTCGGCGGAATCACTGAGATCTTCGACGCCTCCGGTCCGAAAGACACCGTCACGCCGCAGGAGCCAGCGCGACTCATCGAATACCTCACGCCGTGGCATCGTTCCGTGCAGCATGTTTTTTCCTGCTCCAACGTCACCTACATGCGCCGCCCGATGTATGAAAAACTGGGGCCGTTCGACGAAACATTCCACTACTCGATGGACATGGAGTATTACACGCGGGCGATGTTCGGCGGATTTCAGTTTCACCGCATTCCTGAAGTGCTAGGCCGCTGGCGCTGGCACGACCAGTGCAAGACGGTCCGCGACGGGAATTCCCATCGCTTCGCAGAAGAAGAACTCCGCATCGCGGAATCTTATCTCCATTTCCTGCCCAAAGCGGACCACGCCGGTCTTGCCGCTCTGATTGAGAATCAGCGCAAATGGTACGCGATTGGCCAGATCCTCCGCTCCAGCGCAGGTTCATCGCGCACTTGCCGCGTAAAAAAGCTTCTCAAGGCCGCCGCCTCAAACCCCAGCTTTCTGTGGTTCCGCCCTTGGCTCGGCGCAGTCCGCCGCCAGATTTTCTCTTCATGAAACCAGTCGTCGAAGTACAAAACCTTTCCAAATTATTCCAGCTTGGAAGCATCGGCGCAACCAGCCTGCGCGATACCTTTTCGCGTATTCTCAGCACGAAGAAACCGCAGTCGGACGCGCCCGACTCCCGAGTCGCAGCGAATCGCCGCGGGCCATTACCCAACTCGTTTTGGGGACTGAAAGACGTATCGTTTTCGGTCCAACCCGGAGAAGTCGTCGGCATCGTCGGCAGAAACGGCGCGGGAAAATCGACGCTCCTCAAAATCCTTTCCCGCATCACCGAACCCACGTCGGGCCGCGCGATTCTGCGCGGTCGCCTCGCGTCGTTACTCGAGGTCGGCACCGGCTTTCACCCCGACCTCACCGGACGTGAGAACATCTTCCTGAACGGTGCCATCCTCGGAATGAAGCGCTGGGAGATCGCCAAAAAGTTTGATGAGATTGTTGAGTTCTCCGAAGTCGGACAGTTCCTCGACACGCCCGTGAAACGCTACTCCAGCGGCATGTTTGTGCGCCTTGCTTTTGCCGTCGCAGCACATCTGGAGCCCGAGATTCTCTTCATCGACGAAGTCCTCGCAGTGGGCGACGCCGGTTTTCAGAAAAAGTGCCTCGGCAAAATGGGCGATGTCGCCAACCGCCAGGGCCGAACCGTCTTCTTCGTCAGCCACAACATGTCCGCGATTCGCGCGCTGTGCAAAGACGCCATCCTGATCGAAGCCGGGACGGTCGCCCACATCGGCACGCCATCCGAAGTCATCTCCCGCTACCTCGCCGCCACCGTTCCCGAAGAGTCGAGCGCCGCTGGCGACATCGATTGGAGGAACCGCTCCGACCAGCCGGGATGCAAAGAATTGCGCATCGAGCGACTCCGACTGCTCGACCAGAATGGCGAGACGCAAACCACGTTCGAAGCCGAGCATTCCATCGACGTTGAGATCACCTATCGCGTGCACAGCCCGTTGCGCGACTTGCGTTTCCGCGTCCAACTCACCACACAGGAAGGGGAACTCGCATTTCAGGCCACCGACCACGCGTTCCAACACGAATCTCATGAAGCAGGACTCTACAAAACAACGTGCAGAATCCCCGGCGGACTCCTGAACCGCAGGATGTATTCACTCGGAATCCAGGCAGATATCGCGGGGCTTCGCTACCTGCTCCACATGACGGAGTTCATCAGCTTCATCGTATCCGGAGCGGGAAATCAGTCCTCGCATTTCCCTGAGGCCTGGCCGGGAGTCGTATGCCCGAGAATCAATTGGGAAGTCTCGTCGGGCGCGACAAGCAAAACCTAAGTATGGGCCCGCTGACACTTGCAGTTCCTGTTTTTAATGCGGAGCGATTCCTCGCTGCCACACTCGATTCACTCAATGCAGAAGGCGACTCCGTGCGCTGGTGGCTGCAGGACGGAGCATCGACCGATCTCACCGTGGATCTCGCCCGGAACGCCGCGAGGTCTGGGGATGTCGTCGCCTCCGCACCCGACCGCGGCCAGCCCGATGCGCTCAATACCGCAATGCGGCGGATGGGCGGTGAGATTGTCGGCTTTATCAATGGAGACGACATTCTTGCCAGCGGCACTGCCCGCCGAGTTCTCGACTACTTTGAGGCGCATCCCGACATCGATCTCGTCTATGGATCGGTCGATTGGATCGATGAAAACGGTGCCGTCACCGGGCACCATACCGGAGCGATCGACTCACTGGCTTCCGTCCTCGATATTTACCAGGTCTGGTGGGCGAACCGGCAGTGGGTGCAGCCCGAAGTCTTTTACCGGCGCTCTCTTTTTGAAAAAGTCGGCGGCTTCGACATCTCTTACAATCTGGCGTTCGATTACGATTTCTGGGTTCGCTGCTTCCTGGCAGGCGCGCGTGTCGCGCACATTCCGCAGGTGTTTGCAAAATTCCGGTTGCACGCCGCCCAGAAATCGAACGCGTCCGCCAAGGCGGCATCGGAAATCCGCAAGATCGTCCGTAGAACCCTCGACTCGGGAGCGCCGATCAGCGCGTGGAAACGCTGGTGCCTCAGTGCCCAACTCGAGTACGACCGCTACCAGATTGGAGAGACTGTTGATGCGAATGGGCACCGGCCGTCTTTCGCCCGCGCCATCTTTCGAAACCCTCAATGGCTCCTGAGTCAGTTAGTACGTAGTCGTACGCATTCCAGCCTTGCCAAGGCACTGCGTCTCGGGAAAACATCTGAGAACAAATGATATCACTGGGACGCCTATGGCTGAATCTCCGACGCGACATGAACCGCGGTTGGTCGGCCAGTTACCACGACTACAAAACCAAACCCAGAATTGTGAGCTGGACTTGGCCGTATTGGAACGAAGCGCCGATGCCTGTCCCCGTACACGTACTCACGGGGGCAAACGACTGGCAGCTTTGTGCATGGATGCTCGCGAGCTTCTTCACTTTTACCGAGCAGACCTGGCGTGTCGTCATCCACGATGACGGCACACTTCCCGCCACCGCCCGCAAGTCTCTTAGCACGCTGTTCAAGACCGCGCGCTTCGTCAGCCGCGCCGACGCCGATCCCGCGATGGACAAGCACCTGCGGCCATTCCCTTTCTGCCACGAGTACCGCACGAAGCATCCCCTCTCCCAAAAGATTTTCGACATCCCGTACTTTTGCGATTCCGACCGCATCATCATCCTCGATAGCGACGTTCTCTTCTACCGCTATCCCGGCGAAATCATGCAGTGGGTCACAGGCAACTCGCAGGAATGCTGGTTCAATGAAGACGTCGCGGAGTCCAGCCTCATCTCGCAAAAAGACGCATGGGACGACCTCGGAGTGAAGCTCTGGCCGCGCGTCAACAGCGGCCTTTGCCTCCTCCAAAAACCGGCCATCGATCTTGAGTTTTGCGAACGCGCGCTCGGCGAGACCAGCATCATGAAAGGCCACATCTGGCGCATCGAGCAAACGCTCATGGGGCTCTGCGCATCGCGACACGGACGCGGCGGTCTGCTGCCGAAGACCTACGAAGTTTCGCTCGGAAAAGCCGCTTCCAGCGACGCTATCACGCGGCACTACGTCGGTGCGATACGGAACCGCTTTTACGGCGAAGGCCTTGCAAAACTCGGGCCGGTCCTCCTGCCCAAGGAGGACTTCTAGTGGATGTTGTCTTTGCGCCCGACTGGCGCGAAGGCGTTCCATACCAGCGACTGCTTGCCGAGGCGCTGGAGAGACTCGGAGTGCGCGTCCGCTTTCTGTCCGGCTACAGGCGCATCCTTCCACTCGCCCGCGCCATGCGCGAGCAACGCACCGACATTCTCCACCTTCACTGGCCCGAGGCCTACTACCCTCCGAAAAAGGACGGCCGCGACTGGTTTCGGCGCGCCCGCTTCCAGCTCGATCTGCGGCTCGCCCTGCGTCATTGCAAGCTCGCCACCACGGGGCACAACCTCGCCCCGCACAACCGCAGCCACGAATCATTCGCCGTCTCCAATCTCCGCTACGCCTACCGTCGCTCGCACGTCGTCTTCGCACATTCCGAAGTCGCCAAAGCCCGCATGGCCGGACTCTTCGGCATCGAAAACATCGCCGTCATCCCCCACGGCGACCTGTCCGTCACTCTCGGCGCACCCATTCCCCAGATCGCCGCCCGTGCAGCGCTACAACTCCCGCCAACCGGAAAAATCGCTCTGATTTTCGGCATGGTAGAGCCCTACAAAGGGCAGGAGGAAATCATTGAGTGGTGGCGCAATTCCGGCACCGACATCACGCTCGCCATCGTCGGAAAGCCCATGAACGAAGATTACCGCGACCATCTTAAATCACGGATCGGCGACGCAAAAAACGTCATCGCCCGATTCGAATGGCTCCCCGACTCCGCGCTCCACGACTGGCTCTGCGCCTCCGACTGCACGATTTTCAACTACCGTCAGATCTTCACGTCCGGCGCAGCAAATCTCGCCCGCTCGTGGGGTCTGCCGATGCTCATCCCCACACGGCTCGA
>JAYSTZ010000232.1:0-1793 GCA_043719365.1 Verrucomicrobiaceae bacterium
AACGCCGAGTTCTTCGTCGAGAAAGACCGCACCATCAGCATCGCCTTTTACGACGCCGCCGGAAAAGCGCAGCCCGCCGCCGCGCAAGTCGTGACCGCCACCGCCGAAGCACCCGGCGCGAAGACGAAGCTGGAGTTTGAAAAGAAAGGCGACCTCCTCGTCTCCAAAGCTCCGCTGCCCGCAGGCGAAGGTTATCAAATCGTCGTGCAAGCGAAGACGGGCGCGGACGCGAAGCCGAAGAATTTCCGCATCAAGCTGGAACTGCACACGTGCGACAAGTGCCGCAACCCTGAATACGCCTGCATCTGCGACGAGTAAGGCGCGAGCCCCTTTCCGCGCCCTGCCCGGAGCAAAACAAAAAACACTCCTAAAAATGAAAACACCCGAAACGTATTAACGGGTGCGGCCCATGCGCCGCGTCCTCGCTGCCACTGCTGTCCTCGCCCTCGGCGTCGGCAACCTCATCGCCGCCTCTCCTGGCTGGCCTCCCGCAAAATCGAAACATGCCGGAGGCCGTTGCGCCCGGTCTGCAACATTCCGAATTGCGTCGAGATCAAATATCCAATCAACGGCAAAACCAGCCCGTCGATTATCCGCTGCGAAATTGGCAAGCCCGGTCATCCGTAGTGCAGCCGTCATTGCAGATGAGGCCGCGCATCGTTGCTTGCGTCCGGCGCGTCCCATCCGCACCGGACGCAACGGCGGCAGCATGGCGGAGGTTCATCGTTTCATTCAGTGGTGTTTGTAAAAGCCGACGCCTTTGATGTCGTTCCACGAGGTTGTTTGATGGCAGAGGAAGCATTGGTTGACCTTGGCGTTCGGCTGTTTGCAGATGGCCTGGTCGATCATTTGAAAGTGCATCATGTAGTGGCTCGGCGGGGCTTGATGGCATTGCGCGCAGGACTGCGAGGCGGATGAAGGATGGCGGAATTCCGGGAGCGTCCATTTCGTCGTGCCGTGGCATTGCGCGCAGTCGTTGCCGAAAAGCCCGCGGTGCCGGTCTTTCGTTTGGTGGCACGACGCGCAGTTCAGGAGCGCTTCTTCAGGTTGCAACTGAGGGAGCGCCGGTTGCGGCGCGGCGTTGGTTTCGGCGAACCATCGTTTGATTTGTGCCACGTCCACCCCGGCGCGCTGCGGCTCGTTTTTGAGCTGCTTGAAGCCGAGGTGCGCGAGCGCGACGTGATCCATTTTCGTCGTGCTCGGCACCCGCCCTTGATGTTCGAGATGGCAGGCGGCGCACGCGGCGATGTCGGCGTGAAAGGTGCTCGGCTGGCGTTGGAGGAGGGTCTTATTGTCGGCGTGGCAGACGATGCAGTTCTTTGCTTCGACGCCCTTATTCGCGGTGTGGCAGGCGGCGCAGTTACTTTCGAGAAAGGCGTGCGGCTGTGACAGAGCGCCGGGAAGAACCGTGTGCTGCCAGGAAGCGGGTAAGAGGATCGCGCGCACCGTCTTATCCCGATGGCGAGAGGAGAAGGCAAAGAAAGCGAACGCGAGCGTTGCGAATGCGAGCGCGGCAAGCAGGAAGGCCGTTCGCAGTTTCATGAAAACCACCTCAATCCAAAATGAATCCCCGCCCAAACGTGCAGCCCCAGCAACCCGTAAAGGAGCACGGAGAGAACGATGTGCAGCTTCAACGATCGGGCGAACCAGCGTTTGAAGAACTCGTGCGTGCGCACCGCATACTCCAAGTCCGCCACGGCCTCGGCGGTGCGGGTGACTTCACCGGCGGGGCTGCCTGAGGAGAGATCGATCCCGATGGAAGCTAGTCCGGCCGCGAGGAGGGGCGACTTTGG
>JAYSTZ010000233.1:0-10117 GCA_043719365.1 Verrucomicrobiaceae bacterium
CGAATCGCGTCCGCTCCAAATAACCGTCGCTGCGGCGGGCTTCGAACTGCGGAGGATGCAGGCTTTGGAGACGCTCCGCACTTTAAACGAAGCGACGACTGCGCTGGCGGACAAGGTGGATGCGCTAACTAAAGCCGGCGGTAATTTGCGGGATGTGTTTCAGCGCACAGAGGATGTCGCAGAACGGCGTCAGGCGCTGCTTGCGTATGGCGGTCTGCTCGGTGATTTCGAGACGAAATCGTCGGAATGCTGGAGCACGCTCGGCGCGGCCCTCAAAGAATCGCCGCAGGGGCACATGAGTGCGGAGCTCGTGATGCTTGGGCGCGAAATGTCGCGGCTGACTCATAGCTCGGTGATGGAAGTGCGTGCGAATTTTGATCTGGCGACGGCGAACCCGACGGCCGCGACGGCAAAGGAACTGGCGACGGCAGTGAATGATCTCGGCTGGAATATTCACAAGCGCGCCCGGTTGGTGAGTGGGGCGATGGAGGCGTTCACCACGGGTGAAGAAATGGCAGCGCTTGCGGAAAACGTGCAGGTTGTTTCGCGGGAACAGCAACGGGTGATGGAGCTCGCGGCGGCGAGTGGGGACGACCCGAAGAAGTGGTCTATGCTGGTGCCGCGTTTGCGCGTGGCGATGATTCAAGCGCGTTCGCTGGAAGAGTTGATGGAGCCTATCTCCAAGCGTGCGAACAGCCCGGCGAAAGATCGCGCGAAGAAGGTGACGAGCGATATTTCAAAACCGCGAGTGAAGCTGGAGACGGCGCTTCTCACGGATGGCGCAGGCGGAAAGCAATTGCTCCAGCCGACGGTGGATTTGACGCGGGTCGTTCGGGATAACGTCCGGGAATTTGCTTCGTGGCACAAGGAACTCACGGAGCGTTCGGTGCAGGCGATCGATCAGATCTTTCAGGACATCGGTCCGACTTACGGGCATGTGAGCAAGATCCAGGAGGATCTCCAGCAGGTGAAGTCCCGTGCGAATTTCGATGCGGCTGCGCGCGCAGCGCTCACGGACCAGCGATGGGCATCGCGAACCAACGCCATCAAATCGCACGGGGACTTGGAAGAGTTGCGCACCAATGCGGATAACCAGTTCGTGGGCGATTTACGCACTGCGACTTCGGCGCTTGATGCGGTGAAGGATTTGATGGCTGGCGAAGAAAAGGCGAAGACCGACGAGCGCTTTTCCGAGCTGGACCGAAGCCTGCGCATTTTGGAGAGCGGGCACAATTTGATGGAGGCGTTCGACGGTTTGAATTTCATCGCGACGAATGAACGCTGGGACATCCGCAATCTCAGTGCGCGGACGCAGTCGCCGATGGATTGGCGCTGGTTGGAGCGCCGCCTGCGCGAATCGCCGAACGAGTTGGCGAAGGCGAAGCAATACTTTGATCAAAAGGGAGAGCCCGAGAAAGCAGTGCGCACGGCATTTGAAGGCGCACAGAAGATCCTGTGGACAGCGGGGAGCGGCACGGACTGGCGCACGCTGACGCAGGAAATGGAACAGCGTGTGAATGTGGACCGTCTCCCGGTAAGCGCGAAGGCCGGGGCGGAAGTCCTCGCGGGGCAGGTCAAAATGGCGCTCGATTTACTTCGTCCGCACATGGTCGAAGCGCGCAAGAGGCTGGAGAAACTCTCCCCGACGATTTCGGAACTAGCCGCAGCTCTTTCCAAAGAGCAGGAGCAAATCAAGAAGGAGACCGAGGCCATGGCGAAGGCAGAGAAGCCCGAGGACCCGGCGCAGAAACTCGCGGAGCAGCAGAAGCTTGATGCAAAAGTCGAGACGCTGAAGGATTTGATCCGGGCCGAGGCGAATCAAAAGGACATTTTGAAAAAGGATGAGCGTGAAGCGATGCGGGATGCCGACGATGCGCTTGCGATGTTGAAAGAGCCGCCGCCAAAGGCCGAGCAGGCGCTGCAAGATGCGACCAAGGATGTCGAGGCCCAGCAAAAGGCCGACCTCGAACGCGCCGCCGAGCAGCAGAAGAAGCTTGAGGATGCGCTCCAGCAAATCGCGAAGCATTACGACGCAGTGGAAAAAGGCAAGGACCTCGCCGAGACGCGGGCAGCGCTTCGCGAGGCGGAGAAAGAACTCGGCATCAAGCAGGAGCTGGATGACCAACTCGCCCATGCACAAATGATTGCCGAGATGGCGCAGAAGAATCCCGAGCAACTCTTGAAGGAACTCGAAGCCAAGCTGGCGCAGAATCCCGAGATGCAGAAAGAGCTCAGCGATATTTCGAAAGACGCGCTGGCGAATGCCGAAAAGAAGCTCGACCAGGCGGCGAAGCAGGAAGCCGCCGTCGCAAGCCAGGTCGCAGCGCAATCCAAGGATCCGACCGCCACACCGAAGTCGCCTGCGCAGGCCGCTGCTGAAGCCGCGAAGGAAGCACAGCAGGCCGCGCAAGCAGCGCACGAAGCCGCAAAAAACGCGGAGCAACAGGCCGACGCTGCGAAGAATGACGGTGCCAAGGCGCTTGCGAATCAAGCTGCGGAGTCTGCAAAAGATGCGGCGAAAGAAGCAGGGAAGGCGGCTGACGCTGCCGAGAAGATGGCGACTGCGAGCAACCCGGAAGAAGCCGCGAAGTCCGCCCAGCGTGTCGCCGACAAGGCCGCGCTCGCCGCCGACAAAGCAAACCAGGCCGCAGCCCAGGCCGAACAAGCGCAGGCGACGGCGAAACAAGCCGCGCAAACGCCGGGGGATAAGCAGGCGCCGAATCAGCAATCCGAAAAGCAGGCGGGCGAAGCCGTGGCGCAGGCGAAGAAAGCTGCCGAGGCCGCGAACAAAGCCGCATCGCTCGCGAAGCAGGCTCTGCAAACACCAAATGCCCTCGCGAATGCTCCGCAAAACCCAGCCGCCAACGCTGCTGCGGAAGCCGCGAAGTCTGCCGAGAAAGCAGCGCAGGCCGCGCAGGCCGCACAGAAGGCTGCCGAGTCCGCTGAAGCCCAGGCCAATAATGCGGGGAATCCGGAGGCGGCAAAGCAGGCCGACGCGGCAGGAAACGACGCGGCAAAAGCAGCCCAAGCAGCGCAGGATGCAGCCAAGACGGCACAAAAAGCCGCAGAGTCCGGCAGTCCGCAACAAGCCGCCGAGGCTGCCCAGAACGCTGCAAACAAAGCAGGCGAGGCCGCGCAAGCGGCCCAGCAGGCAGCGACCGAAGCTCAGGCCGCGCAGAGCGCCGCCGAACAAGCCGCGCAGGCCGGCGGCGAAAAGCAGGGCGAAAATCAGCAAGCCGCACAGCAGGCTGGCGAGGCGAAACAGCAGGCCCAGGTCGCCGCGCAAGCCGCAAAGCAAGCGCAAGCTCAGGCCCAGCAGGCCGCGAACGCAGCGAAAGCCGCCGCCGCGCAGCAGAATCAACAGCTTGCGAACGCCGCGCAGCAACAGCAGCCCATCGCCCAAAATGCGCAGGAAGCCGGTGAGGATACCGCCCGTGCGGGCCGTCATGAAATGCGCCTTGGAAATCAGCAGGGCGAGCAACTCGCGAAACTCGGTGCCGAGATTCAAGAGACTGCGCAGTCCGACGTACCCGCCGCGCAGCAAGCGCTGAACAATGCCAGCAAACCCGCCGACGCAAATGCCGCCGTGCAAAACGCAGCCGCCGAACTCGGAAGCGAACTCGCCCAATTAAAGAGCGCCCAGCAAGGAACTCCTCCACCACAAGCCGGGCAGCCACAAGCCGGACAACCACAAGCCGGACAACCACAAGCCGGACAACCACAAGCCGGACAACCACAGGCCGGACAACCACAAGCCGGACAACCACAGGCCGGACAACCACAAGCCGGACAACCACAAGCCGGACAACCACAAGCCGGACAACCACAAGCCGGACAACCACAAGCCGGACAACCACAAAGCGGTGACGCGCAAGCTGGTCAGCCGGACGCGGGGCAACCCGCAACGCCGGCGGAGCAGCAGGCGATGGCCCGCGCATTGGACGCGCTCGATCAGCAGCTCAACGCGCAAGCTCCCGCGCCAGGCCAGCAGGCGGCTCAAGGCGGCGAGCCGCAGGCGGGTCAGCCCGGTCAGCCTTCGCCGGAACAAGGGCAGGGGCAGGGCGAAGGACAGCCCGGACCACCGTCGGCAGCAGCCTCCGCGATGGCACAAGCAGCCCAGGCCGCGCAGGCCGCGATGCGACAGGGTCGCGCCCAGCAGGGAATGTCCCAGACGCCCGGCAGTCTTGTAAGCCAGTCGCAGAGCGAAAAGTCGCTCGGCGGGGCACAGGCCAACGCACCGGCTCTCGACTACAAGCTCGGCACAAACACGCAGGGACTCAAAAAAGGCGACTGGGGCAAACTGCCCAAGAAGCTCGCCGACCAGCTCACCAAGGGCCAGCAGGAGGCCATCGCCGGCGACTACCGCCAGGCCGTGGAGACGTATTACAAAGTGATCGCCGAGAAGGCGAAGGAGCAAAAGAAGTGACCATTATGAACCGACTCGGAATTATTTTGGCGCTCATTTGCGCCGTTGCAGCCCCTCTTGCGCAAGCGCAGGACCCGCAGAAACAACGCGTTGATGCGGCCCTTAAAAAAGCGGCGGATTATTTGGTCAATGCGCAGACGGAAACCGGAGCCATCGCCGAGAAGGGCATCCGCCCCGATGTCACCATGACTTCGCTCGCAGTTCTCGCGATGGGCGCGATGGGCCACCAAGCAGCCGACCCGACGCCGGAGGGAAAGGCGATGAAGAAGGCTCTCGATTACGTCCTCAAGCCAGGAAACCAAGAGCCCGACGGATATTACGGCAAGACAGACGGCTCGCGTATGTATGGCCACGGCATCATCACGCTCATGCTCGCCGAGATGCTCGGGATGGGCGGGGATGAGAAACAGGACGCGCTTATTCGCGATCATTGCCGCAAGGGGGTGGAGCTTATTCTGCGCTCCCAGCGACTGCCAAAGAACGAGGCAAATCGCGGCGGTTGGCGCTACACGCCCGACGCCGCGGATAGCGACATGTCCGTGACTTGCTGGCAGGTCATGGCGCTCCGCGCAGCGCGCAACGCCGGCATGGATGTGCCGAAAGAATCGATCGACCTCGCCGTGCGATACATCAAGAGCCTCTACTCCAGCGGCGAGCGCAAAGGCGGCCCCGGCGGCTTTGGCTACGCGGGGAAGGGGACGGAGATTTCCACGACCGCCGAAGGGATGCTTGCGTTGCAAGTGTGCGGCGAATACGAGTCTGAAGAAGTGAAAGGTGCCAGCGAGCGATTGCTCCAGAAAGGCCTGAAGCAGGGCGAAAAGTGGTTCTTCTACACGGCCTACTACATGGCGCAGGGTATGTACCAGCGCGGAGATAAATATGCTGCGGAAGGACGTCGTGTGATCGCCGAAGCGGTCCTCCCACTCCAGCGCGCTGACGGCTCGTGGGAAGGTGATGGCGGCGAAGAAAGGCAGGGCGGTAAGGTTTACGCGACTTCGCTGGCGGTCCTCTCGCTCGCGGTGAAAAACCACTTCCTTCCGATTTATCAGCGGTAGTTCTCCCGCTCGCCGGGGACGATTCCTTAGGCGCGCGCGGGTCTTTTTAGGGAGCAATCATGGCGGCTACGGGTGGACGATGTGGTTCCGTAGGGCGTAGCGCATCAGTTCGCTCAATGTCGTGAAGCCCAGCTTGCGCATGATGGTGGCGCGCTGCGTTTCGACCGTCTTGATGCTGGTGCCGAGCGATGAGGCAGCCTCCTTGTTGCTGTTTCCACCGGCGATGAGTTGCAGCACGTCGCGTTCGCGCGGCGATAAAGTCCTCGTGCTCGTCTATCCGGCGCTGAGGCATCCTTTGAGATGAGTTTTGAAGACGATTTTGGAGACGGCAGAACCGAGATACGGCTGATGCTGGCAGATGGCTTTGATCGCCGGGATGAGCTGTGTAGCGGCGTCGCTTTTTAGCACGCATCCGAACGCACCGGCGGAGGAAAGATGATGGACGAGGTCTTCGCTCTCGGAACCGGGAAATGCGAGAATTTCCGTCTCGGGCAGGGAGCGCTTGTTCTGGAGTGGGACATCGACGCCGTGGAGTCGGCATGAGGAAATCGGCAGTACACATCAGGCTTGAACTCCAGCGCGAGGATGCGCGCTTCCTGGCCGTCGTGGGCCTCGCCGCAGATTTCCCAGCCCCACTCGGATTCTATGACCGGGCGCAGGCCGGAGAGGATGATATCGTGATCGTCGGTGATAAGAATTCGGATCTTCTTTTTCATAATGGTGCAGCAACGTGCAACGCCCCGTGCACGGCCTCCAGCATCAAAGAACTTCGGGCGGAATCCTTTCGCCGGTGTCGCTCACTTCGAGGTAGATGTGGGTGCCGAGCGCGGCATCCGGGATCATGCTTGCTTGAAGTCTTAGCATTCCTCCGCGAGGCATCACGTCGCGGGCATTTACACAAAGATTGAGCAGGAGACCTTGTGCAGTTGCGTGGCGTCACCGAGTATAGGCCATAGAATCGGGCTCACAACGCTGGCAATGGTAGGAACGTGCCTCGCATGATTTTCGTCAGTTCCTCGACCAGGCTTCCAAATTGCAGCGGGCGCCTGACGCCCCCGGCACCTCGCCAGTTTCGCACGGCTCTCGGAAACGGCGTGGTTTTCAAATTGGGCGCTTCGCGCAGTAGGACAGCGATCCCGATATATCGGGATCGCCGTTCCTTGTCGCTTACGCGACCTGCGCTTCGCGCTACATCACGCAGCGGTCGCACCCACCTTCACCTACAGCGTCGCCAGCACCGCCAAATCCCGGTCCCGCCGCCGCTTGGTCTTCCTGCCCGACGGATGTGTTGGAGTCTTCGTTTTCATGGAGTTAATACGCGCGAGAGGGCACAATCTTTCAGTAACCCCGCGAAAGTTCTGGCAGGAAGGCAACGCATACCGCCGATCATTCGCGCCCCATTGGCGGCTGGCAAACGACGAGGCTGTGAGGAAAAGTAGAATCGGTTTCCAACCGGTCACTCACCGCACCCTGCAAAGCCCCGTCGCCCCTCGGTCCCTGCGTCACCGAACAGCTAGAAAAGCTGTCTTACTCTTACTCTCGCTTACGCCACCCGCAAATGACCGCTTTCGCTTTGCTGCCAGACGAATCCGTAGAGGCGCTTCGTCAACGCCTCGGCATCGTCTTCGGTGAAAGGTGGGCGCGGAAGGGATGTGTAGAGATTGTCCAAGATGAATATTTGAACGTCTGCCTGCGTGGCTGTGTTCTTCGTCGAGTTTGGCATCGTGGCGAGATGCGCTGTGAGCGACGCGAGCAGTCCCTTGCTGGCTTGCTTGAGCTTTTCGCGGTCGGTCTTTGTGATGTCTTCCTTGAGCATCAGGTCAAAAGGCGCGAGTTCGTCCTCGGATAATTCTTCGCGGATATGGCGCGTCGCCTCTTCGTCTAGCTCCGCAGAAATCTCCATCACCTTCGCGAAAGTTGCTTCCACGGTGACCCGGTCTTTCTCGCGGTTGTAGTCGGCGATGACGCCTTGGTATTTCTTGTAGAAGTCCATTCGCAGCGGGTTTGCGGCCATCATCTGCGCGAGCTTTTTCTCCACGAGTTCGCGGATGTCGTGAAGCGCGGCGTGTTTGTTGCGCAGCTTCTTCGCGAACTCCTTTTGCAATTTGTCGAAGTCGATCTGGCTTAAATCCACCTCCAATCCTTCCGCCTGATCGTCCCCGGTTCCTTGCGTGCGGATTGCCTCGTTGACGATCTTGTGAAGCCCCTTGAGCAACGCCGTGACATCCGAAGCATCGCGCCGCTCGCTGAGCTTTTTGTAAATCGTCTCGATGTTGTCGTGCCGGACGTAATAGGGCTGCACGGAGGGTTCCAAAATGAGCGTCTTCATCCGCGAGAAAAGCTCCCCCGCCATGATCTCAAACCGGCGCTTCGCCTCGTCTGTCGTATAGAGAGCGTCCACCGCAATCGGTTGTGCGGCGTCCCGTCCAGACCAAAAGTCTCCGCGTTGTGCGCACAAACGCTCCCCCAGCCGAGCACCCCACCGAGATGCTCCGCAAACGTCTGCTGCACCAGCCGGTCTTCGCTATTGATGTCGGTGATCATGGGTTGGGGTTTTAGGTGTCGGAGCCATCGCCCTCAGCAAATTGGTCCGTAAACTCCCTTTGCCCGTTTGGCTCAAAAAACGCCCGGTCAAATCCGTCTTCCAGCTTGATTGGGCGAAACGAAACCTGCCCCATTTCTTGAAAATGAGCGGCGAATTTATAAAACGATCTCGAATCGTCGGTGATGACGTAAGCCGCATCCTTTACCACTGCTTGCGCGATGATCTTCACATCATCCTTCAACGCATCCCTCGACTCGCCGCCGCGTTCCACACTTGAAAAATCCAGCCTCGCCGCCTTCTGCGCGTCGTCCCAATTGAACGGCAAAACCACACACGCCCGCAGAATCTCCGCCGGGATTTCCTGCCGCACGCAAAACTCCGAAACCACAATCGTAGGTAGATAAAGCGGAATTCCAATCTCTCCAAAATGCTTCCAATAGCGCCGCGCGGTTTGATGATTCGCCCGCTCTTTTCCCGCCAGCGTGATGAGAAAACTCGTATCCAAAACAACCCCGGCAGACATCAGCGTTCTCCTCCCCGCAGTTGACGCACCCACTCGGCGGCATCCGGCACATCTGCCCACGCCACGCTTCCCGCTTCCGCAAATCGATCCAGAGCCGCCTCATCGTAGGTTGGCTCGTAATCTTCAAACGCAATCAACCGCACACTCCGAAGCTGTCCGCTGCGAAAGTGCTGTTCAGCCTCCACTCGCAGCAACGCCTTGTGATACAAACGGTCATTGCCTTTCAGCGTGCCTTGATTCGAGCCCACCCTCACGATTTGCCCCGTATCCGCCAGCCTCAGATGCACATTCGCCGTCTTCGCTCCGCCCATATCCATCACCGTGCCAAAAAGATACTTCTCCACTTTCACCCACGGCACGATTTCACCCACGCGGTAATCCGTCGCCATGCTAAGTTCTACTGGTCGCAAGGCGGCACCCAACGGGCGAATCGCAAAACTCAGCTCCGGCCTGCCCTTGCTTCGCGCCTGCCATTTCGCGACTATCTCGGCCCGCTTTTCATCAATCTCGCCCAGCGAATCCTGCCTTTGCAGCGCCCGCAAATCCGGCTCCAGCCCAGCCAATAGCCCGGCGGAAAGCAGCGCCGTTAGTTTGTAAGAACCCTCCGCAATCACCACCTGCACTTCCTCCGGCTTCAACCGCTCCGATCCCGCGATAAATGCCTCCACCTGCTGATTAAACTCATTGAACCGCGACAGCCCAATCGTGGATGGCGTGATTTCCACGCCCTCCACCTTGTCCCGTAGGACAAATTCGATCTCGTACTCGTTGTTCATGCTCTTGGTGCAATCTGGCTGTTCTATACGGAAAAAACAAGCACCGCGCCAAAATTCAGAGGCGTCTGGCTCCATCGAACATGATTTAAGTAAAGTATATTTTACTTAAACGCGGCATTTAAGATCAATTTCGTGTTTTCGGGGACGCTTTCGGGCGGCCACGTTGCCATTCGATTGCTTTGGATAGCCTTCGTTCGACTCGGACGTACTCAACTTAAATAAGAACAAGCTCAACAACAGTGACTTGCAAAACGTGGCCGTTTGCACGAACACAGCATTTGAGGGCCAAAGGCCCGCCCCCATACCAGCCTTGGGTAACGCCGAAGTCGGCAACGCACAGGGAAACAAGGGCTGAAAGCCCGATCCATCCGCACCGCACCCGAATAGATCGGGCCTTCGGCCCTCGCATCCGTATGCCCGGGAACCTTGGGCGTTGCCAAAGGCTGGTATAGGCCGCGCCCTTGGCGCACAGGCGCGGGATTTGTGCAAGCCACCCTTTGCACTATTACAGGCGGCTGGTGCGAACATGAGATGAAGTGTCTTCACGCCAGCAATCCCTCAAAATTCCCCGCTACCTTCTCCGCACCAAGCTGACCGAAACCGACCCTGCAAAACTCTGGGAATTTTACCTCCAAGTGACCGAAGTCGAACAAGCCTTCAAAGAACTAAAAGGCGACCTCGCCCTGCGCCCGACCCACCACCAACTCGACCGTCGGATCGAAGCGCACATGTTGATGCTTCGCGCGCCGCGCTACGCACCCTGCGGGCAGCCTTCGGCTGTCTGTCTCGCGG
>JAYSTZ010000234.1:0-1790 GCA_043719365.1 Verrucomicrobiaceae bacterium
TTCATTAGGATGCAGATTCCATTTCGCCGTCGTCTCGACGCGATAGATACTGTGCCCCTCGTGCATGATTCGCCGGTTGTTCGGATCAACGTAGCGGCCGAGCGGGTAGGCTTTAAGGTTCTCAGCGTATCGCACGCTCTCAATGCCATCGTTTGGCAGCGTCGTCCCTGGCACCGCACGAGCACTCATGTCCACGACGCGCGCGGGCTTGGTAGCACAGGCGACGAGCAAGAAGGGAATCGAGATGAGGAAAGCGAGTTTCATTAGCGGGTCGTGGGTTGTGGGGAAAGGACGCTGGGAATGACAGAGCGCGGAGCAATGCCCGGCTCCGTGGCGGGCACCGTGAGTCGTTGCAGATTCTTGCGAAGCCGAACCAACGGATCGTTGGCATCTTCCTTCTCCTCGTCCGTCGTCTTGATCGCGGCGAGACGTGTCCCGCCGATGACGGCCTTTGAACGATCCAAAGTCTGCGTTACGTAAAGGTAGAATTGTTTGCCCGCCGCGACGCGCACGTAGAAACCGTCGCGCTGGATCGTTTCGAGAATCTGTTTGGCATAGGTATTAAGAACCTGCTGCGCACCGACGAGCGGCGCGTTTTGCAATGACGGCGCCGTCTGGCTGCCAAAGATTGTTTTCTCCTTCTCCGTCAGGCCGCTCGCCGCACCGCTTAGAAATGTGGCCGCGAAAAGTTTGATCTCCGCGAGGTCGTCGCTCTTGAGCAGTTCGCCACGCAACCCGGCGCTGCCATCCGTGATACCCCAGCCCGTGGCGTCTGCCTGTTTTTCGCGGTCAAGCGCCAGACCGTTCACGGTCAACTCCTCTCCTCCCTGCCACACGAGCGTCCAATTACCGCTGCTCGCGATGCGCTCGCGCACACGATCCACCTTCGCCGTGCCGTGAACCTCAGTGCCCGCCGGGATGATAAGCCGCCCATTGTGCCAGATGTCATCGGTCACGAGGCCGATGATCGGCGTGTTGATCGAGGATGAATCCACCGTCACGACCAACTCACACTGCACCAGCCGACCGAACGGCGCGTAGTCACTGCCAAGCGCATCCATTGGCTTCTCAGCGCTGGCCGTTTCCGAATAGAGGCTGATTGGCGGCAATCCCGGCGGTGGCTCCTGCTTCTTCCGTTCGGGCAAGGGCGCTGGCGTGGCGGGTGTGGGTATCTCCTTCGGCGGATTGAATGCCGTCATGTCCTTGGTAATGGTCTCGACGACCTGAGACTTTCGTTCCTTCTTCTCCTGGTTCTTAACGATCGGCTTTACCAGCGCGGCGATGTTGGGAGCATTCAACCCATTCACAAAATAGTAACCAATGCCCAGGAGCATTAGAAAGAGCAGGAAGGCTCCCGTGCGACTGCGGAAGAAATTGATCGCACTGCGCGGACTCATTTCGCGAATCCTCCCCGGCCACCACGCGACGCGCTTTGCACTGCCTTCGTCGGGACTGCATCGACCTTCGTGAGCAGCACCGTGAAATCGTTCTTCGTCGAAATATCGTTGCGCCCACCATTCGGTGTTCCGGTGATGGCGAAGTAAGCCGGAGTGTCGCTCTTCGGTGGCATCACTCCGCTGGCATCGCCAATCGACTGCGCGTAAAGCCGCTCACCCACGCGCACCGACAACCCCTGTGGCTGATAGCGAATCTCTTTGTCCGTCTTATTCCGCAGCACGATGCGGAAGACGAGCGTATCCTGCGGATCGAAACGGAACACTTCTTCCAGACGCACCTCGAAGTCGTTGTAATCCATCACTCGCGGCTTCTCTCCATAGGTCACGTAATCT